>NZ_JBFLAB010000080.1:0-10929 GCF_040742695.1 Microbulbifer discodermiae
CCAGTGCACCTGGAATCTGCTGAGAAGTAGATTCCAGGTGAAAAAACAAACAATCTCAGGGTTGTTTTGGTCAAATTCAGGCCCGCACCAGAAAATACTGATACTGCCGTAGCGATTGTTGAGTTATTCAGACGTTCCCTAGCTGTCAGGGGTTTATTTGGTAAAATTGTCCCGGATAACCGATCGAGGGCTCAGTGATGGAAACACAGGCAAACGATACAGATAACCCCAAACCGGTCATGGATATGACCCCCATGCGCATCGGACTCTGCTGTCCACACTGCGGCGCCAAGGCGCGGGCGCGGACCAGTCAGCAGATCACACCGTTGTATCGGGAAATCTATTTCCAGTGCACAGATGTGGAGTGCGGCCACACCTACGTCGCCGCGCTCTCGGTGCTGCACACGCTATCCCCCAGCGCCAAGCCTAATCCCGACGTGAATATCCCTCTGTCCCCCAGAATTGTGCGTCACTGATCCAGTTGCTGCGGGTGCCCTTGGGGCACCCCGAGCCTGCGTCGTTTTGCGTCGCCCGCAAGCTATTGCCAATCCGCTTGCAGCCCCCGCCCTAGCTGGGCCGGGCCGACTTCCGCCAGTAAGTCAAAATCAACACATTAAGTCCGCAGGCGAGGCGTGGGGCTGACTGCGCGCGCCGGGGCGGCGCAGGCCTGTGGCAGGCCGAGGGCGGTCGGTGGCGGATGGGAAAAAAGGCCGCCTGGTGCGGCCGGGGAGGAAAAGGAGCGGGAGCGGTGAGGACGGCTTAGGCGGGCTGGGGGGACGTCTCGGGACCGACGTCGACTTGGTAGGGCTGGAACTGGATCACCTCTTCGCCGATCCATTCGTTGAGCTCGGCGAAGCGGGCTTGCAGGGGCTTGAGTTCGTTCTCGTTAAACACCCGCGTCGCCTTCTCCACGTCGCCGAAGCCGGCTTTGTTCTTGGGAATAATCCCCATCAGTTGCGGTGGCACGCGGTGGGCGGCGAGCACGTCGTCGCGGCTGGCGTCTTTGATGTGCAGGAACTCATCCCTGGCAGCGACTTCGCTGATGGGAATGACCTGGATGCCGTCTTTTTTGCCGTCTGGGCTGTAGAGGAACAGGTTGCGGAAGTTGCCGGGGCCTTTGGATTGCTTCAGGGCCTCGCGCATATTATCGATATCCTCTTTTTGTTGGGCGGGGTCACTCACGTAGAGGATAAAACCAGCGTGGCTGCCGTTGAGATAATACTTGCGGCGAAACAGGGTGGCGGATTCGTTGAGGTAGGCGGCCTGCAGGGCGCTCAGGTACTCGGGCACGCCGTAGATCTCCTGGTTGATATCCGGTTCGGCCAGGTGGAAGATGGAACCTTCGGGGAATTGGTGCTCCTCTTGCCAGCCCTGCACAAAAAAATACTGTTCGCCCTGGCCGCGGCGCACATACTTGGCCAGTGCCGGCTGCAGGTGCAGTGGCTGGCGCGCCAGGTTGTCGCGCCGCTCCAGATAGCCGTTGCCAAAAATCAGATATTCCAGCGCCCAGCGGGAAAAGGCCGCGCGGCTCAGCATCCGGTGCGGTATAAAGGTCGAGGCGAGGATATTGCGTTTCACATAGATGGCGGAGCTGTGGTGGGGGCTGGCCCGAAAACTTTTTGACAGTCCGTGGGGATTGATGGGCGGCTCATACCAGCGGCCGTTGTACCAGCTCTCCACATAGTCCAGGATCTCGCGCCGGTCCAGCACCGGTACCGGCTCGCCAAAGCTAAACGCCTCCATACGGGTGCCGGTATCCGGGTTCGCCGCTACTGTTGCTGTTGCCGCTGAGGCGCCGGGGCCTGGCTTGCGCCGTCTCTTTCTGCTCATGAATAGATCTCCATAAAACCGCTGCTGTAGTCATCCTCGCTGCCGGCGCCCAGGGGTTCATTGCCCAGGGCGTGCATGGTGGCCCAGGCCAGTTCCGCGTGGCCGGTTGCCTCGCTGCGCCCGGCCTGGTAGGTCACCTGGCGACCGCTCGGGGTGAGTGTTTTTTTGATTTGCATAAACGACTGCGCCAGGTCGGTCCAGCCCGCATCGAATTCCAGTCGGCCGTTGCCGATGACGTTGAGTGCGCGCAGCACCAGTTCCGTCTTGACCGCCGGGGAGTAGTTGAGCGCAACAGCGGCGGGAAAGAATTTGCGCACCAGCTGGTAAACCCCGGTGCCCAGGCCGGTAGTGTCGATGGCGATATAGGCCACCGCATAGCGCTCGGTCATTGCGCGGATCTGCTTCGCCTGGGATTCAAAGTCCTGGCCTTTCCAGCGGTGCTTTTCCAATACCCGGAACTTGCCGCCGGGCACGGGGGGCGGAGCCACCACCACACAGCCGGCACCGTCGCCGTCCAGGCCCGGGTCATAGCCGATCCACACCGGGCGCGCGCCGTAGGGGCGCAAGGCAAAGGGTTTGATGTCCTCCCAGATTTCCCAGCTGTCCACAAAGCAGCGCTGCATCATCGCCAGGGGAAACACCGACTCGGTGTCGTCGATAAACTGGCACAGCAACAGATTCGCCCATTCGTCGGCGCTGTATTCCAGTTTCAGCTGGTCCAGATCGAACAGATCGCAGCCGCCGCGCAGGGCGTCCTCCACCGTGACGATTTGCCGCCACTGTCCGTCCTCGCAGTGCCGCCCCGGGGCCAGTGCACCGTGGCTGAGATCCAGGGCGATCCGCTCCGCTTTGGGGCGCCCGCGGTTGTAGAGTTCGCCGGCCCAAAAGGGATAGGCGTCGTGGGTGATGGCGCTGGGTGTGGAGATATAGGTCAGCCGCCACTTTTTGTGCATCGCCATGCCCGAGGCGACTTTGCGCAGCTCCTGGAACTTGTGCACCCAAAAATATTCGTCGAAGTACAGATTGCCGTGATAGCTCTGCGCCGTGCGCGCATTGGTGCCGAGAAAATACAGGTGGGCGCCGTTGGGCAAAATCATCGGATCGCCGCTGAGCTCCACCTCCGCCTCGGCCGCATACTGCACCATGTACTGTTTGAACACATGGGCCTGGGACTTGCTGGCGCTGAGAAAAATCTGATTGCGCCCGGTGTGGATGGCATCCGCCAGCGCCTCCCGCGCGAAATACCAGGTGGCGCCGATCTGCCGCGACTTGAGGATATTGCGGATCCGGTGTCGCAGTCCCGCGCCGTACCAGTCGCTCTGGTATTCAAACAGGGTGTCGCGAAACAGGGTGAGGAGTTTTTCCTTCTGCTCCTCCGTCATGGCATTGCGCTGGCGCCGTTTGCGCGACCCGGCGTTGCGGTTGGCCACTTTTGGGTTCAGGTCGCCCTCGTGGCCATCTTCCCGGGCATAGCGGCGCACCCGCGCCAGCCGTTCAATCTGCCGGCCCAGCAGATCGATTTCCTTAAAATCGGTGCCGGTCTTGGGCTCTTTGGCCATCAGCTGAATCAAGCGCGCCTCCAGGGAGGCTTCCACCCGCTCTATGGCCGGCGCCTCGCCCCAGCGATCGCGCGTCTTCCAGCTCTCCACCGTGGTGCGCGGCAGGTCCAGCTGCCGGGCGATATCCCGCGTGCGCCAGCCCTGCCAGTAGAGGCTGCGGGCGGCCCGGCGCGGATCCGTGGTGGGGGCGGTGATGAACATGCCGGCAGCCTATACCGCCGTTTGCCACCGCCGGGCTCTGCCCCCTTTGTCCCCGGCGCCGCTACAAGCCGCGCGCATTGAGACAGGCGGCGCGGCTCCCGACTATCAGCCACAACCGCTTTTAGCCGGAACTGACACAGGGCCACCCCATGGCAAAGAAATACAACTCCAAATGGTTTCGTATCGCCGTCGAGGGCGACACCACCGACGGCCGCGCCATCCAGCGCCAATGGATCGAACAGATGGCGGCCAACTTCGATCCGGAAAAGTACGGCGCGCGGATCTGGCTGGAGCATTTCCGCGGCATATTGCCCGACGGCCCTTTTAAAGCCTACGGCGATATCCTGGCGGTGAAGGCGGAAGAGGTCACCATCGACGGCGAACGGAAAATGGCGCTGTTCGGTCAGATAGATCCCACCGCAGACCTGGTGCAGATGAACCAGAAACGCCAAAAGCTGTATTCCTCGGTGGAAATTGATCCCAACTTCGCCAGCAGTGGCGAAGCCTACCTGGTGGGCATGGCGGTCACCGACTCTCCCGCGAGCCTCGGCACCTCCATGCTGGAATTTTCCGCGCAGCACCCGGATGCCAATCCCTTCTCCGCGCGCAAACAGCGTCCGGAAAATCTGTTTACCGCCGCCACCGAAGTCACCCTGGAATTTCAGGAGGTGGAAGAGCCGGGCGAGGGACTGGTATCCCGCATCCGCGAGCTGTTCAAGCAGAAAAACCGCAGTGACGATTCCCGCTTTGCCAACATGGAAGCCGCCGTCGAAGAAGTGGCGGGCAACACGGTGGACACACTGGAAAAGTTCAGGGACGAAGTTGCCGCACTCAGGGAAGAGTGCCGCAAATTCGCCACCCAGCTCGCCGCCGCCCGCGACCAGACCGCGGCGCTGGAAAAGAAAATCGATCACACCGAAAACCCGGCCGGCCGGCGTCCCGCTGCCGCCGGTGGCGATGGCCAGGCACTGACCGACTGCTGACCGGAAAAAACCCGAACGCCGCGCCGGAGTCCATCGGAATCCGCCGCGGCACTTAGGAGCAACAGAAGATGCGCAACGAAACCCGCAAAATCTACAACGCCTACCTGGAGCAGATCGCCAGGCTCAACGGCGTGGAAAAGGCCACACAGAAATTTGCCGTCGATCCCTCGGTGCAGCAAACCCTGGAAACCAAGATGCAGGAATCTTCCGAATTCCTCGGCCGCATCAACGTCATCGGCGTGCGGGAGCAGGAAGGGGAAAAGCTCGGCCTGGGTATCGGCAGCCCCATCGCCAGCACCACCAACACCGCCAACCAGGATCGCCAGACCAAGGATCCCAGCACACTGGATGCACAGCGCTACCGCTGCGAGCAGACCAACTCGGACACCCATATCACCTATGCCAAGCTGGACGCCTGGGCCAAGTTTCCCGATTTTCAGACCCGCGTGCGCGACGCCATACTGCGCCGCCAGGCCCTGGACCGGATACTGATTGGATTTAACGGCCTCAGCCGCGCCGCCACCTCCAACCCGGTCGCCAACCCGCTGCTGCAGGATGTCAACAAAGGCTGGCTGCAGCACTATCGCGAGCGGGCCGCAGAGCGCGTGATGACGGAAGTGGTCGAGAGTTCCGGCAAGGTCAACGTCGGCGCCACCGGCGATTACAAAAACCTCGACGCCCTGGTATACGACGCCACCGGCAGCCTGCTGGACCCCTGGTATCAGGAGGACACCGAACTGGTAGTGATCTGCGGGCGCAGGTTGCTGCACGACAAATATTTTCCCCTGGTCAGCACCCAGGAAGCCCCCACCGAAAAACTGGCCGCGGACATTATCCTCAGCCAGAAACGCCTGGGCGGACTGCCCGCCGCGCGGGTGCCGGGCTTTCCGGACAACAAGCTGCTGATCACCCGCTTCGACAACCTCTCCGTCTACTGGCAGGAGAGCTCGCGTCGCCGCACCCTGGTGGACAATGCCAAGCGCGACCAGATCGAGAATTACGAATCCTCCAACGACGCCTATGTGGTCGAGGATTTTGGGGCCGGCTGCCTGGTGGAAAATATCGTTATCCAGCCATTGGCCCCCTAGCAGGCTGTTGAAAAAATGTTTTTCAGCAGCCTGCTGTCCCGAACAGGGATGTTCGGATCGCAAATCAAGCATGTAACTGCTTGATTTGTCGTGGAGGGTTTGCGGACATGCGCCGCAAACCCCGGTTGAGAAAAGCCAGGGGGGGCTTTTTCAACAACCTGTTAGCAGATCCGTGGTCCCAGCTGCGCCGGCGGGCGCTTTTCAAATCGACAGCAAGCGGAGCACCCCATGACAAGCCCAGCCCAGCGCCACTATGAACGCACCCTCGCCGCGCAGGCCGCTACCGAGGATAGCGACAGCCACCACGCCAACGCCTACGAACGGATGCTGATGCAGCTGGCAGAGGATCGCCGGCGTCTAAAACAGGTGCAGTCCGTGGAGCGCAAGGTGGCACTCAAGCGCCAGCTGCTGCCCCGCTATCACGATTGGATCGAGGGCACATTGGAGGGCGGAGACGGCGCCCAGGACGATGTGCTGATGACCGCGCTGGTGTGGCATATCGACACCGGTGACTATGGGCAGGCACTGCGGATCGCCGACTATGCCCTGGCCCACAATCTGACCTTGCCGGACCAGTACCAGCGCGACACCGCCACCGTGATCGCCGAGGAGATTGCCGAAGCCGCGCTGGCCGCCCTCAATGCCGGACAGGCGTTTGACCTGGCGGTGGTACTGAACGCGGACCAGCTCACCCAACAGCGCGACATGCCCGACCAGGCGCGGGCCAAACTGCACAAGGCCGCCGGCCTGCTGCTCAGTGAAGAAAATCCCCAGGCGGCGCTGGAACACCTGCGTCGCGCCCTGAGTCTGCACGACCGCGTCGGTGTCAAAAAGGACATTGAAAAGCTGGAACGCGCGTTAAAAAAAACCACCGGCGGGACAGATTGAGCGATTGCTCTCCCGCCGCTGACTCGAGCGACCCACCGCGCCCGGCGGCGGGGCGGAGCCCGCGATAGCGCACAGCGATTCCAGGGCTCCGCCCCCCACCGCCGACTTCGCCGGTAGCAGGGAACAACCCCATGAATCCACTTGTCGTCAATGTCCCGGACAGCCAGCCCACCAGCGGCGAGCCGTTTGGCAATGACGGCTGGTTCCCGGATATCGACCAGGAACACCTGCGGGATAGCGTGCGGATTCACGGCGATATTCCCGAGCCGCGGCTCAGGGAAGCCTGTCTCTACGCCATGGCCAGCGTCAACCGCGAATTGCGGGACTGGCAAAGCCGGCAAATCGAAAGCGGTTACAGCAGTCTGGCACAGGTGCCCGGCACCCAGATGGGCGGGGAGAGCCAGCTGCTGATGCTCTACCGCCGCGCCGTGTACAGCACCGTCAAAGCGGATCTGACCGAACGCTACCGCGACCACGACAGCACCGGCGCCGGCCACGATCGCGCCGACGACCTCAGCCCCGGCATCGACGAACAGCGCCGCAACGCCCGCTGGGCCATCAATGCAATCCTCGGGCTGTCCCGCAGCACCGTGGAGCTGATCTGATGCGCGTGCGCGCCCTGCAGGGGGACACACTGGACGTTCTCTGCCACCGGCATCTGGGGCGCACCGCCGGACTTTTGGAACAGGTGCTGGCCCTCAACCCGGCCCTGGCCGAACTGGGGCCGCTGCTGCCCAACGGCACTTCGGTGACACTGCCGGAACCGTCCCAAGCCGCGGCGGAACAGCAACCACTGATACAGCTCTGGGACTGATGGACAGATCGCGCCGTTGCGAATGTCGGACCCAGCGGGAGGGGAGAAAAAGGAGAAGATGATGCAGTTACCCGATTATGCCCAGCTGCACAGCGCGATGACGCGCAAAGCCTATGGATTTTTTGACCGCGGCGATTACAACCTGAACCTGGTGGGCATCCGCAAAGCCGACACCAGCGCCAATACCTTTAACGATCACCTGGCCGTGGCGTTTCGTCTCAACGGCGCGTCGCACTGCTACCTGTTTCCCGCCACCACCGACCCGGGCCTGTACTGGCGCCAGCAGCCCGCCAACGTCAAGGGCACCGCCATCCTGGTGCCCGGCCAGTACCCGGGCCTGTGGCAGATCGGCAAACACCAGGGCAGCTACACCGCACTGGTGCAGCGCGGGCCGGTGCGGGTTTATCGGGACAGCAATCGCGACCGGATACTCGATACCGACGCCCCCATCGAGGGCGGCTATTTCGGGATCAACTGTCACCGGGCGTCCGCCCACCAAAACAGCCAGCAGGTGGACCGCTGGAGCGCCGGCTGCCAGGTGCTGGCCGACCCGTTGGATTTCAATCTGCTGATGGCCCTGTGCCAGCGCGCGGAACCCCTGTGGGGCAACCGCTTCACCTACACCCTGATCGAGGAGGGCGACCTGTGAGTGCGACCGTCATTGCCAGCGCCGCAAAGTTTTTGCTCGGCGGCCTGTTTGAGACCCTAAAACACCGCCGCGCGGTCAAGGCGGAAGAGCGACGCGGCGAACTGGAATTGAAAAAGGCTTCCAACAGCGCGCGCATACAACGCGCGCAGACGGGTGACAATCACGCCGCCGCCATGGATCTGGAAAGTGTGGGGCAGCGCGGCTGGAAAGATGACTTTTTGCTACTGCTCACCACACTGCCGGTGGTGCTCCTGTTTATCGCCCCACTGTATGAACTGGTGATTGCGGAACACTACCACGCCGGGGATTTGCAGCGGGCGGTGATGACCGGCTTTACCGCCCTCAAGGCGACACCGCAATATTACTGGTGGGCGCTGGCGGCCATTTATATCGACACCTTTGGCTTTCGGCGCATGTTGCGCACCGCGGTGGAAGCCTGGGCCGGAAAACGGATGTTCGGCAAAGGGCAGGGATGACAATGAACCTGAGTGAACAGCAAATGGAAGCGCTGATGCGCAAGGCGAGCAGGGAAGCGGCGCGCACGGCAGTGGAGGATCTGCTGCAAAAACTGGGCGTGGATACCGTCGACGTGCGCGAGACACAAAAAGATTTTGCCCACCTGCGCACCCAGCGCAAAGCCAGCGAGCAGATCGGCACCTGGACCCGCCGCGCGCTGCTGTTGTTTGTTATCACCTCCGCCTGCACCCTGTTGGTCACCGGCATCAAGGGTGCCTTCGCGGACCTGCTCAAATGATCAAGCCCGACAGCCTGCGGGCGTTTATTTTGGAAGCCGTCCCCCACCTGCGGCGCAACCCCGATGCGCTGCAGGTGTTTATGGACAGGGGCAACCTGGTCAGCACCGGCGCCCCGGGTTTCGCCTTCGAATACCGCTATACCCTCAACCTGCTGGTCACCGACTATGCCGGCCACCGGGATGCCCTGGTGGTGCCGCTGCTGGTGTGGCTGCGGGAGCAGCAGTCGGAACTGTTTCAGAACCCCAATCAACGGGAACAGATCCGTTTTGAGGCGGACATACTCGACCGGGATAAAATGGATCTCTCCTTCGAGATCCCCCTCACCGAGCGCGTCGGCGTGATTCCCCGGGAGGCCGGGGGTTTTAGTGTCGAACACTATCCGGAGCTACAGGAGAAAGCGCCCTGGCCCGCCACTCACTGGAAACTCTACCTGCGCGACCAGTTGATCGCCGAGTGGGAGATCCAGGACGGACAAAACAGTGTCTGACCCGCTGCGGCAGCTGGAAACCTGGGCCGCGCCCTTGCTGGCCAAACTGACGCCCACCGAGCAGCGCAAACTGGCGCGCAGTATCGGCACCCAGGTGCGCCGCCGCCAACGCCAGCGCATCGCCGAACAGAAAAATCCCGACGGCAGCGCCTATGCGCCGCGCAAAACCCGCGAGCTGCGCGGCAAGGCCAACCGTCTGAAACGCCGCCGCAAAATGTTCCCCAAGCTGCGCAATGCCCAACACCTCCGGGTTCAATCCACGGCGGACGGTATTGTGGTCGGCTTTCTGGGCCGCGCCGCCCGGGTGGCCAGGGTGCACCACTATGGCCTGCGTGAAAATGGTATCGAGTATCCGCAGCGACAGCTTTTGGGTTTTAGTTCCGCCGACCAGGAATTGGTGCGGGATTTGCTATTGAAACATCTGGCAGGCTGATCGCTGCAGAAGTATAATTAATTCCCTCCTGGGACATTTTCACGTCCCATTGAACTGGCTATCTGGGAAAGTCTTAGCCTATCCACTAAGAGCAGCTTGCTTCACTGGTTGAGTAACGGCACCTAATTAGTGCTGATAGCGTACAAACCTGGTGAGGCAAGTTTATCTATCAAAAATTATTTGCCTATTATGGAATGGAAGAAAAAATTACCTAATTACCACTCTTGCTAAGCTATAGATAACTGTATATAAATACAGTCATCTTATTGATCTGCAAGGGGATCTGCCATGGCCCGCAACAAAGTACAGTTTCAGAAAGGTATCAGTCTGACAGAGTTCCTCAAGCAGTACGGTACAGAGGAACAGTGCTTCGACGCACTTCATCGCTGGAGGTGGCCGGAAGGCTTCCTCTGCCCTCATTGCGGCCACAATCAGTGCTGCCAACTGTCATACAGGAAGCTACAGCAATGCAACCGATGCCATCGACAGACTTCAATTACCGCTGGCACTATATTTGACTCCAGTAAACTACCTCTCACCGTCTGGTTTCAGGCCATCTACCTTATCACCCAAGACAAGAAGGGCATCTCCAGTATGAACTTGGCTCGTCACCTGGGAATCTCCTACAACGCCGCTTGGCGCATGAAACAGAAACTCATGCAGGTAATGGTGGAGCGAGACCAGCAGTACAAGCTATCTGGCTTCATCGAGTTGGACGACGCTTATCTCGGCGGCGAGCGCACCGGATGCAAGCCAGGACGCGGCGCTGAGAGTAAGACCCCTTTCGTGGCTGCGGTTGAAACCACGAAAGAAGGGCAGCCCACCCGGATCAAACTCTCTGTAGTGCAAGGCTTCCGTAGCACTGAAATCGCCGCTTGGAGCAAGCGCTACCTAAGCAAAGGCAGTACCGTTATCTCGGATGGCCTGGCATGCTTCAATGCTGTCACTGAGGCCGGCTGTGACCACGACAAGATCGTCTGCGGTGGTGGCCGAGCCTCCGTTGAGGAACCCGAGTTCTACTGGGTGAATACGGTACTCGGCAATTTAAAAAGTGCGTTGCGCAGTACCTACCATGCCATACGACCGAAATATGCACAACGCTACTTGGCGGAGTTTCAATATCGTTTTAACCGCAGGTTCGACCTGTGTGCACTTATTCCCAGGCTTGTCTACGTTTCTCTCCGGACGCCGCCAATGCCAGAAAGATTACTGAAGCTCGGCTTAGCTTAGGTGGTAATTAGG
>NZ_JBFLAB010000081.1:0-10861 GCF_040742695.1 Microbulbifer discodermiae
CCAGTGCACCTGGAATCTGCTGAGAAGTAGATTCCAGGTGAAAAAACAAACAATCTCAGGGTTGTTTTGGTCAAATTCAGGCCCGCACCAGAAAATACTGATACTGCCGTAGCGATTGTTGAGTTATTCAGACGTTCCCTAGCTTCCTAGCGAAAGCTACCACTTGTTTTGATGACCCTGCGGACCAGCCAGTATAGGGCTTCGGCCAGGTGGGTGGTTTAAGTGGGTATGCGTTTTTTCAAGTATATGGACAGGGCAGGCCAGTTGAGGTGCTTGAGACCAGGTTGTCTTCGGTATTTATTAATCCACTGGGCCTTAGGCTCGTTGGGAACTGGGTGGTCTGGATGCCAGCGTCACTGCTTTGAACAAAGGGAAAATAATGGCTGCTGAGTTGACCTATAACCTCTCGGTTGAGCTATACTGCCAAACCGATCAATCCGCCCATTCAGCCTAACCTGGCTGAGCAAGGTTTTGTTTTGCCTTAAGGAAATTCGGGGTAAAGACTTATGCGTTATATCGACCTGCCGAAGTACGGTGACGCGGACGTGATGCGGCTCGCCGAAGGCGATCGCCCAAGCCCGTCTGCCGATGAAGTGTTGATTGAGGTTTCCGCAGCCGGCGTCAACCGGCCGGATGTTCTGCAACGAATCGGTTCTTATCCGCTTCCCCCGGGCGCCTCGCCGGTGATGGGTCTGGAAGTGGCGGGCACTGTGGTGGAAGTCGGCGCTAACTGCAAACGCTGGAAGGTCGGCGATAGAGTCTGCGCCCTGACCAATGGCGGTGGTTATGCGGAATACGCGCTGGCCCCGGGGGCCCAGTGCCTGCCAATCCCGGCCGGTTTTTCCGATATCGAGGCGGCGGCGCTGCCGGAGACGCTGTTTACGGTGTGGAGCAATGTTTTCGACCGGGCGCAACTGCGTGAGGGCGAAGTTCTGCTGGTGCACGGCGGTTCTTCCGGCATCGGCACGGCCGCGATCCAGCTGGCCAGCAGCAGGGGCGCGCGGGTGTTCGCCACTGCGGGATCAGACGAAAAGTGCCGCGCCTGTACAGAGCTGGGGGCGGAGCGGGCGATCAATTATCGGAGCGAAGATTTTGTCGCGGTGGTGAAGGAACTGACCGACGGCCATGGAGCCGATGTGATTGTCGACATGGTGGGCGGGGATTATATTGACCGCAATATCCAACTCGCCGCCGTCGATGGCCGCATCGTCAACATCGCCTTTCTGCAGGGGGCCGAGGTACAGGTCAATATGCTGCCGGTGATGCTAAAGCGTTTGACACTCACCGGCTCCACCTTGAGACCGCGGTCTCCCGAGGCAAAGGCGCACATTGCCAGGTCGTTGGAGCAGCAGGTATGGCCGTTGCTCGAAGCGGGCAGAATTCGCCCGCGTATAGCCGCAACATTTCCCTTGCAGGAAGTGGCAGCAGCGCATCGCCTGATGGAGTCGAGCGCTCATATCGGCAAAATTGTATTGTCTCCGGTGCAGAGGGGGGACACAGGCGCAGCAGGGTAGTTTCGCCGCTGGCGACTGCGGTATAGGCTTTGTAAAGGTTGTTGATCTTGCGTACATAAGCTACCGGTTCACTCCCGCGCACATAGCCGTAGCGGGCCTTCTCGAAGTAGCGCGGTTCCTGCAGCTTCAGCATCGCAAACTCGACATTGTCGAACCACTTTTCCGAGTCCAGGCCCAGCTCCTTTGCCAGCCGCTGGGCATCCCGCACATGGCCCACCCCGGCGTTGTAGGAGGCCAGCGAAAACCAGAGTTTTTCATCCAGGGGGAGTGGCTGGTCGAAGCGATCGCGGATCCAGTCCATATATTTCACCCCCGCCTGGATATTGCGATCCGGCTCGTACAGGGGCGGGGGAAAACCCATATCCCGGCCCGTTTGCGGCATGACCTGCAGTAACCCCTGGGCTCCCACGGGGGACTTCGCCTTGGGGTTGAAATTACTTTCCTGCCACATTTGTGCGGTAATCAGACGCCAGTCAAAGTTGTATTCCGAGGAGGAACCTTTGACCAAAGTGTCGAAAGGTGAAAGGTCCTTGCCTGGCTCTACCTTTGCGGCGATCTTCTGGACCAGGTGTTTATTGGGTTTGAAATACGTCTTGTAGAGCCTGTCGAATTTCGGGCTCTTGGTGAAGCGGCGCAGGAAACGGTCGATCTTCTTTCTTAGGCTTTCGTTGCCCTGGGCTATCATCCACCCCTGGGGCAGTGCGTCCGTCACCGTCATGCCCAGCAGAATGTCAGGGTTCAGCGCCGCGTACATCTGTGCTTTGTCGCTGTCCTCAATGGTTGCGTCCAGTGCCCCCTGGGCGACATCGTTGACGATCTCGCCGTAAGACATAGTGTCCGGTGCTATCTTCACTGTTACGTCCACACCGTGGCGCTGGATGGTGCGGGCGACGCCGATGGGCGCTGAGTAGGCCCTAAGTACCAGTGTACGTCCGTTCAGGTCGGCCAGGGTTTGGATCGGTGGCTTGCTCCTGTGGCTGATAATCTGCTGGCCGGTGCGCAAATAGGGCACGCTGAACTCGACTCCGCGCGCGAGCCGCTCCGCGGTCATGGTGGTGGAGGCGCCGGCGAAATCCGCCCGGCCTGTGTTGACCCAGTCCACCAGGTCCTCACTGGTGGGCACGACGATAATTTCCAGTTGTAATTTGTGGTGGTTGGCAAAGGCCTTCGCCAGCTCGTAGTCAAATCCCATCAGCACGCCTCTCCACAGGAAATAGCTGCTGGGCCCGTTATAGGTGGCGAAGCGGATCACGCCATCCCTTTTGATCGTGTACCAGCTGGAGATCCGGTCGGGGACTGTGGTCACCAATACCCGGGTGAGATAGTTGTTGGCACGGAGCTGGAGTCTCTGTGCATCTTTGCGCATGGCCCAGGCCAGATCCTGCACTTCACCCAGAGTGGCTCCGATTTTCAAATCCGAGCGGTATTCCAGCGTCTCTTCCGCCAGGTCTTTGTGCATGACTGTGACCGCATTGTCGGAGTTGCTGACCTCGTCCAGCAGACTGTCCCGGTCATCGGCCAGGTAGACCTCGCGCACTGTGAGGTTGGCGTCGGGGTGTGCTTTGACCACGGCATGGGCCTGCTCGGCGTAGGTGGTACCGGCGAGGACTATGAACTCCATATCCCGCAGTTCGCTTACCGAGGAAATATCCGGTCCCCTCGCCGAGGCCACCAATACGTCCACGCCCTGGGAGATGGGCACCGTAAAAATATTCTGCTCGCGCCGCTCCGGGTTGTCGGTGACACTGTCCGCGACAATGTCCGCTTCTCCCTCCCGCACCATGCGCAGTGCCTGATCGATGGTTTCCGCCAGCAGCCAGCGGGATTCGAGTTTCAGGCGCGCTGCAAACTGGTCTGCCAGCTGGCGGTGGGTCTGGTTGACGATGGCCGCCCGGGGCAGAATATTTTGCGCGTCCCCGGCCAGCCCGACAAAACGAATGACGCCGCGCTTCTTGATCGCTTCGAGATCACCCAGCTCGATATAATTTTCCGGCTTCGGTTCTGTGTCCGCGGCCGCTTCCTGCCTCGTCGGGTTGAGGCCGCGGCGATATTTCTTCGCCTGGCCGGCCGGTTTGGCCGAGGCTTGTGGCGGCGCGGCGGTGCGAAAACTGCCGGGGCCGGCCGCCAGGGCCTCCCGGCTGTGGCAGGCTGAAACCCAGATGCCTAGGGTCAGGATTGCCAGCAGCAGTGTCGCGCAATGCCAGAGGTTTGCACGACCTGCTGGTACCGATCTAGGCGCTGCCATGGTGAAATCCGGGAGTCTCATGGGGCCTAGTTTAGGGTGGGGCCGGACGCGCCGCATTTCCGCGCCAACAGGCGTGCAGCTCAATCGAGGGTGAGGGGTTTTGACGGTTGACTCAGGCCCGAAAGCACCGCCATTGGCGGTGCAGGTCCCCGGCCGGACGTGGCCGCCTGGTCGGGCGGGGCTATTTCACTCGGAGGTCTGCTCCACCAGGGCGGTAAAACCGCCCTCCCACAGGCGGGTATGTACGCGCTGGCCCGCCTCCAGTGATTTCGAGCATTTAACGATCCGGCCGCTGTTGTCGCGCACAATCCCATAGCCCCTTTGTAACACCGCAAGGGGGCTCAGGTTGTGCAGCAGCTGCGCCGTGTGGCCCAGCCGTTCGCCACGCTGTTGGAGCAAACCGTCCACCGCCCTTTGCAGCGCCTTTCCCGCTTCATCCAGCTGGGTTTGCCCGGCGCGCAGTGATCGTTCCGGGTGGCAGTGGGCGAAGGCCCGCAGGGCGGAATCCAGCCGTTGCCGGTCCCGCTGAATGGTGTATTGGCCGGCACTCCGCAGGCGCAGTTCCAGGTGGTCGAGGCGCTGGGCGCGGTTTTGCAGTTGTTCCCGCGGGTGGCGGATATGGCTTCGCGCCAACCGGACTTCCTGCTGCAGGTGGCGTATCAGAAGCAGTGCGGCCCGCTGCAGCCGGTGTTTGAGGGCGGCGAGCGTCTGCGCCAGTTCTATGGCCCCGGCGCTGGCGATTTCCGCTGCGGCGGAGGGGGTGGGGGCGCGCACATCCGCCACCAGGTCGGCGATGGTGGTATCGGTTTCGTGGCCCACGGCGGAGATGGTAGGAATCGGGCAGGCGGCCAGTGCCCGGGCCACCACTTCTTCATTGAAAGGCCACAAGTCCTCCAGGGAACCGCCTCCGCGCCCGACGATCAGGAGGTCGTGGCGGCGGAGTCGACCCGCTGTGTCGATGGCCGCGGCAATCTGCTCCGCCGCTCCCTGTCCCTGCACCTGCACCGGCCACAACTCGATTGCGGCGGCCGGGTAGCGGCGCCCCAGTATCTGTACCATGTCCCTTACCGCGGCGCCGGTGGGCGAGGTGACTATGCCGATGTTGCGCGGTAGCATGGGCAGCTTCTGTTTGCGTGCCGGGTCGAAGAGTCCCTCCGCCAGGAGCCTGGCTTTGAGCTGCTCCAGTTGGCGCATCAGCGCACCGATACCCGCCTCCTCCATGTGTTCGACAATCAACTGGTATTCGCCGCGTCCCTCGTACAGGCTGACCCGGGCGCGTATCAGTACGTCGAGGCCGTTCCCGGGCCGAAAGCGCAGGCTGCGGTTGCGGCCGCGAAACATGGCGCAGCGCACCTGGGCCCGGGCGTCCTTGAGGGTAAAGTACCAGTGACCCGAACTGGGGGTGGAGAAGTTGGAGATCTCACCGCCGACCCACAGCAGGGGAATATTGTTCTCCAGCAGGCTTTTGACCTCTCGGTTCAGGTCGCTGACCGATAGGACACTGCGGTTTGTGGATGCTGTCGGCGGGCTGACTGGCATATCTTGCTCACTCGGGAAAATCTGGTGGGTCAATATTGCAGCATCCCCCCGGCAGGTAAAGCCGTTTGCCAAAAACACCGCCGCGACAGCAAATAGGCTTTTGCTGACAGTGTGGTTGCGGCTATAATCGCGCCGATACCCAATCCCGCCACTTCGAGGTTTGAGTGTCCATGTCTGAATCCGGTCTGCGTATCGCGCACGAAGCCCTCACATTTGACGACGTCCTGCTGGTGCCCGGCTACTCCAAGGTAACCGCCAAGGATGTCAGCCTGCAAACTAAGCTGTCGCGCAATATTTCCCTGAATATCCCGCTGGTGTCCGCCGCCATGGACACAGTGACGGAGTCCCGCCTGGCCATTGCCCTGGCGCAGGAGGGCGGCATCGGTATTATCCACAAGTCCATGTCCATCGAGGATCAGGCGCTGGCGGTGCGCGCGGTGAAAAAATTCGAGGCGGGCGTGGTCAAGGACCCGATTACCATTGAATCCAGCGCCAGTGTGCGCGAGTTGTCCGCCCTGACCAGTCACCACAATATTTCCGGTGTGCCGGTAATGGACAAGGGCAACCTTGTGGGTATCGTCACCAGCCGCGATGTGCGTTTTCAGACCGACCTGGATGCGTCGGTGGCGAGTATCATGACACCGAGCGAACGCCTGGTGACCGTTGGAGAGGGCGCGGCTCCGGAGCAGGTACAGGAACTGCTGCACCGGCATCGCATTGAAAAGGTGCTGGTGGTCAACGACAGTTTTCAACTGCGCGGGCTCATCACGGTCAAGGATTTCAACAAGGCGGAGCAGTACCCCAACTCCTGCAAGGATGAAGATGGCCGCCTGCGGGTCGGGGCCTCGGTGGGAACCAGCTCAGACACCGATGACCGGGTGGCAGCACTGGTGGAGGCCGGTGTTGACGTCCTGGTCGTGGATACGGCTCACGGCCACTCCTACAATGTGATCGAGCGGGTGCGCCGGATAAAGCAGATGCATCCGCAGGTGGATGTGATCGGCGGCAATATTGCCACCGGTGAGGCGGCGCGGGCCCTGCTGGACGCGGGCGCGGACGCGGTGAAAGTGGGCATAGGCCCGGGCTCCATCTGTACCACCCGCATCGTAACCGGTATCGGAGTACCGCAGATCAGCGCCATAGCCAATGTGGCCCAGGCACTGGCGGGCACGGGTGTGCCGCTGATCGCGGACGGTGGCATCCGCTTTTCCGGCGATATCTCCAAAGCCATAGTGGCGGGGGCCCACTCGGTCATGATGGGCTCTATGTTTGCCGGCACCGAAGAGGCGCCGGGAGAGGTGGAGTTGTACCAGGGCCGCACTTACAAATCCTATCGCGGCATGGGCTCCCTGGGAGCCATGTCCCGCCTGCAGGGCTCCTCGGACCGCTATTTCCAGGACGCCAGCAAGGGCGCGGAAAAACTTGTACCGGAAGGTATCGAGGGGCGCGTGCCCTACAAAGGGCCCATTGCGGCGATAGTGCACCAGATGATGGGCGGTCTGCGCTCGGCCATGGGTTATACCGGCAGCCTGGATATCGATACCATGCGGTGCAGACCCGAGTTTGTCCGGGTGACGGCGGCGGGCATGGGTGAGTCCCATGTGCACGACGTGACCATTACCAAGGAAGCACCCAACTACCCGGTGGGCGGCCGTTGACCGCACCCAGGCAGCAGTTGTATTTGATGGCGAGCGGACCCCTGGGGTCCGCTCGCAGTTTCGGGCCCGAGCCCAGTCCAATCCGAGTAAATCATGTTTAAAGATATCCACTCCAGCCGAATCCTGATTCTCGACTTTGGTTCCCAGTACACTCAGCTGATCGCCCGTCGGGTGCGCGAGTTGGGTGTATTTTCGGAGATCCGCGCTTTCGACATGAGCGAGGAAGAGATCAGGGCCTATAAGCCCCAGGGGATCATTCTCGCCGGCGGGCCCGAATCGGTACCCGAGCCGGGCTCACCGCGGGCGCCGGAGGTGGTGTTTACACTGGGTGTGCCGGTGCTGGGGATCTGCTACGGCATGCAGACCATGGCCCATCAATTGGGCGGTGAGGTACAGGGCAGCGATCTGCGCGAGTTCGGCTATGCGCAGATCGGGGTGGAGGGGCACTCCCGGCTGTTGCACGACATCAAGGACCACCTGGGCGGTGAAGGCCGCGCGCTGCTCGATGTGTGGATGAGCCACGGCGACAAGGTGGTGCGGATGCCGGAGGGGTTCGAACTGATGGCCTCCACGGATTCCTGCCCCATCGCGGGTATGTACCACGCGGAGAAAAATTTCTTCGGCGTTCAGTTCCATCCGGAGGTCACCCACACGCTGCAGGGACAGCGTATTTACGCCCATTTCGTGATGGAAATCTGTGGCTGTGAACAGCTCTGGACCCCAGCCAATATCATCGAGGATTCCATCGCCAGGGTGCGCGAGCAGGTGGGTTCCGGCAAGGTATTGCTGGGCTTGTCCGGCGGTGTGGACAGTTCGGTGGTGGCTGCACTGCTGCACAGGGCCATCGGCGACCAGCTGACCTGTGTGTTTGTCGACAACGGTTTGCTGCGCCTGAACGAGGGCGACCAGGTGATGGAGATGTTCGCCGAGAACATGGGGGTGAAAGTGATCCGTGCCGATGCGGAGGAGCAGTTCCTGGCGCGCCTGGTGGATGTGGACGAGCCGGAGGCCAAGCGCAAGGTTATCGGCAACACCTTTATCGAGATTTTCGACCGGGAGGCGGCCGAAATCGAGGGGGTAAACTATCTGGCCCAGGGCACCATTTATCCGGATGTGATTGAGTCGGCTGCGGCCAAGACCGGCAAGGCACACGTGATCAAATCGCACCACAATGTCGGCGGCCTGCCCGAGGATATGCAGTTTGAACTGGTGGAGCCCCTGCGCGAACTGTTCAAGGATGAAGTGCGCAAGATCGGCTTGGAACTGGGGTTGCCTTATGACATGGTCTACCGTCACCCGTTTCCAGGGCCGGGCCTGGGTGTGCGGATTCTCGGCGAGGTGAAAAAGGACTATGCGGATATCCTGCGCCGGGCGGATGCGATTTTTATCGAGGAGCTGCACCGGGCCGACTGGTACCACAAAACCAGCCAGGCTTTTGCGGTATTTTTACCGGTGAAGTCGGTCGGCGTAGTCGGCGATGGAAGACGCTACGAGTATGTGGTGGCCCTGCGCGCGGTGGAAACGGTGGACTTTATGACGGCGCGCTGGGCGCATCTGCCCTATGAGCTGATTGAGACGGTGTCCAACCGTATCATCAACGAAATCGAGCATATCTCCCGTGTCGTTTACGACGTGTCCAGCAAACCACCGGCAACCATTGAGTGGGAGTAGTGACATAGGCTGTAAGCCGCATAGTTACTGACTTTCACCACTTGTAAACTCCCATTTCTGCGTTGGTTTTGTAAACATACTTGTAAGCCTTTGCTACTACTGAAAACCTTAGCTGTATCAAGTATATCCGTATACAATACTTGAACTGGATACGCTTCATTTGGATATGATGGCCTGCCCCCAATCTTTAATCCAACGGCGACATTAGTAATGTCTGTGTTGGTCAATCCTTTTTTTGGTCGCCCGGAACACTGCCGAAAACTCTGCTGGTGTCTGATAGTCTAGCGGTGAGTGCGGACGCCGCTCGTTGTAATCCTGTCGCCAGATACTGATCAACTCCCGGGCATGTGCCAAGTCGCGAAACCAGTACTCGTTAAGACATTCATCTCGAAATTTGCCATTGAAGCTCTCGGTTGAGCGTAATAATATCACTCAAAGTCAGGTGGCCAAATTTAGTGTGCCACTACGATGTTGAGGGAAGGCTACGTAAAGACGTTGGAGCAGAGAACATGCAAAAGCAGAGTATTGGCACCAATACACACAAGTTGTTGAATAAAGCATAAGCGAACATTGAGGCAGTAGAGAAAGGCATGTTTGGAATAGGACACGAAATGGCTATTGGAATACAATTATCAACGTGAAATATAGAGCAGAAATCGATGGATTAAGGGCGTTCGCTGTATTGTCAGTGGTGATATTTCACTTCTATCCCTTCACTTTGGATTTAGGGTTTAGAGGTTATTTAGGTGTTGATGTTTTCTTTGTGATTTCTGGCTTTTTAATCGGAAGGTTTATAATTTATGGGCTCAGAAACGCTAGCTTCAGTTTCAGAAAATTTTATTGGAGGCGAGTAAAGCGAATATTGCCAGCAACTATGTCGACCCTCATCGTTACCTCAGTTGCTGCCATCTATATTTTAGCTCCTTATGACTTGGTTGCTTATTTCAAGTCTCAGCTTGCTGCCCTTACTTTTACTCCAAATATTTATTTTTGGCGAGCAGGAGGATATTTCGGTGATTTAGATGCGCTGAAGCCTCTTCTGCACTTCTGGTCTTTAGGAGTAGAAGAGCAATTCTATTTAATCTTTCCTTTAACACTTTTTCTAGTCCACAAACTATTTGGCCGGAAGTCGCTTACGCTAGCTATTTTAGTGATAGCAGCTTTGAGCTTTGTCTTGAATATTTTTCTAATAAAGATAGGGGGAGGGAATCCGGCCTTCTTTTTGTTGCCAGCTCGGGTGTGGCAATTCGGGCTCGGGTGTTTTGCAGCATGCATTGTTAGGGAGAAAATGTATCCAGCAAGAAATGAATTACTAAACGTGATTCTGATTTTATTAGCGTTATCTTTTTTTGTTCGGCCTCCCAGTCTCTTGCCAGATGGATTTCTGGTGACTATTTTTACAGCGATGATACTTGTGCTGACTCCCACTAGCGGTTTGGCCTTCTCAATTTTATCCAATAGGGTATCTCAATTTTTTGGGAAAATCTCGTTTTCGATTTATTTGCTGCACTGGCCAGTAGTGGCGTTATTAAATTATGTGTTTGTGCGTGGATTTTCCACTCAATTAGCGGCCGCAGGATTAATCTTTACTTTTCTTGTTTCTTATCTGAGCTATAGATTTGTAGAGGTTCCTTTTAGGTGCAATATTTCTGACAAAAAAGTCAAGCAATATTTGCTGTCCACAGTGTTCGTAATATTCGGCATGTCTATTATTGGCATGAATACGAAGTTGCTAGAATTTAATAACTCTAAACTAGTTTCAAATTTATCCGCTCAAATTCAAACAAATTATAGGTGCCCCGTAAGTAGCTATCGAAGTTTTGGTGGGGGCAGAGCTTGTATTTTGTCAGGCGCATACCAACCAGAGGAAACCTCTGTGGTTCTAGTTGGAAATTCTCACGCGCAAATGTATGCCCCTTTAATTAGTCAAAAGACGGTGGGCCAGAACGCATTGCTGGTGCCGCTAAACAGTTGCCTTCCTACAACCAATGTCAATATAAGCGATAGCTGTTTAACTCAAGCCTATTTGAATTTTGAAGCTATCAAAGATCTCCCTAAGCTCCAGTACATTGTTATGGGTTTAACTTGGTATGGGGTGTCCTGACAATACTGGACAGTCCCGCTTTAAGCCGCTTTGGCTGATTCCCAATACTTCTTGGCGAATTCAGTTGGGGCCAAGTTGCCAAGCCGTGAGTGGCGACGTTGGCGGTTATAAAAAATCTCGATGTACTCCC
>NZ_JBFLAB010000082.1:0-10408 GCF_040742695.1 Microbulbifer discodermiae
TTAAGCGAGAAAGTGCGTCGGGGGCTGTAACTTGATAAAGTATCCTCCGCACTGGGCTGCATGTTCTTTAAGTGATTGATGTTACTGGGGTTGTAGTGAATCTTGTAGCGGATTTGCGTTGGGCCGTTTTTATTACAACTACTTCAGGGATTACGACCCAAGTACCGGGCGCTATTTGCAGAGTGATCCTTTGGGCTTGTTAGATGGAACGAATACTTTCGGTTATGTACAACAAAATCCTACCATCTATTCAGACTCTAGGGGTCTGTATACAAGTTATGGCATACCAGACATTTACAATACGAATAGATACAATGACGGGATGGCGAATAACCCAGATCCATGTGGGTGTACCGTCAAGGCATTAGGCATAGACACTTTAGCAGGATTAGGACTGGTTTTAGGTGGACAGCCGACAGTTGAAAAAAGGTTTGTTCAAAGGGGAACTTCCGCAGGAACTTCTCCCTTATCCAAGGGACTTTCTAAGGCTTTCCCCCAGAAGCTACCATTCCGATTGCCGGCTCCAACTCAAAAGAGACCTTTCGCCAGATCCAATAAGCTTGGTAGGGTTTTAGGTAGATGGGCACCACTTGTCGGATGGGGCTTGCTTGCAGAAGACTTTGTTAACTATGGTGATTGTTTAAAAGAGTGCGTGAGCTGTCAAAATGAATGATTCTAACTGTTTGGATCAAGTCAAAGCTTTTTTTTCCGAAGAGCTTTGCATTCCTGTTGAGAAGATACATGCTAATTCGAGTTTGTTTCATGACTTCGGCGTCGACGGTGATGATGCTATAGAAATTTTAGGCAAGTTTTCTGTAAATTTTGGTGTAGATATAAGTAGTATAAATTTAGACGATTACTTTGGGCCTGAAGCAGCCGCAAACCCTATTAGTTTTTTTTGTGAAATTTTTTCAAAAGGAAGTGCCAAAGATATTAAGCGGTTAGAAATTAATGAGCTGGTAGAGATGGTCAATGCGGCACAGGAAAAGTGATGATGAGGAGGAGCTTATTCCTTAATTTCAGACGAAAATATTATCAATAGTTATTAGCATCTGGAAAGAATGTTGGTTGGAGTGCAGTTTTGAATATGCATCAGCTTTGCCTGTGTAATATCCAGTAAATATTATAGAAAAGAAGCTGAGAGAATTAGACTGCGCTTTAAAAATTTGTCCAGATGAGGAAAATTCTTGTGAGTCATGATGTAGATCCCGTAAAGGAATACTTAGAATATAAGAAATCTATTGATACTATTTGGAATGAACTAGATGATTTGCTAGATGAAAAAAAACTGACGACCGAATTTCTATCGAATGGGATTGTAAAAATTAGAAGTTTAACTCTAAAAACATCTTTACGAATCCAAAGGTATTTTTTTAATTTGAGCGATGATGAGATATTAAAGTACGTAGAAGCTAAAGAAGATCAATATAATATGGATTCTGAGGAAAATAGTAAAAAGCTAGATGTCCTTGCTGACTTATTTGTTTTTATAGAGCAACCCAGTGAAGCCTTAGTAAAGGCACATGAACGGCATATAAAAAGACTTGATTCACTATGAACGACGGAAAAGTTGAGCGCATTGAGTTTTTCTAAAAATGACACAAAAAAACTTTATTTTAAAGGTGAGTGGTGGTGATGGGGGAGAAGATGCTTATTTAATGCTTCCAGGGCACCCTAAGGCCACTGTCGCGGGAATTGTGAAGAAAACAGAATCTCTACGAGACTTTATTAAAGAATACAAAGGGCCAGACCTATATTTTGATTTTGACAAAGATGGAACATTAATAGGTATTGAGGTTCTAAGCTAAATTGGTTTCTTATAATGGCTGAATTGCAGATACAGAAAATCAATACCTACTTACTGGTGAGAGAGCTACTTTATGATGGAGCCGCAGGAATTGAAGAAATCACTGAGTCCCTTGATGTTAATCAAATCATTACGGAGCTGAACAATAGGTGCTCGGTCAATTTTCAAGAAAAAAAAGCTTGGGTTGACTGGTATGTAAATGATTACGAACAAGCAACAAAAATCGAGAAGGATTCTATTTCTGTTACATATGAAATTTTAACAACTGAAAAAAAATACCTAGATAGAATTCATCCTAATCAATAATATCCCCGGTTTTGGTAAGCAAGATGCAATCTATTGCTGATTTAGATAACCAGATAAATCTAAAGGGTGATCAGTAAGGGGCTGTCTCCTGCGCGATGAAACATAAAGCCAAGCCCTGGGGCAAAAAGCGCAACAGGCCCCGCGACTTGTAATCACCCCCGCTACAAACCCGCCTCACTGCGGTGGCCGCGTCGCTGCCGCACCATCCCCCCCATGGAATCCCACACCCAACTGTACCGCCTGCTCGCCAACCTGATCCGCCTCGGCACCATTGTTGAGGTGCAGCACCGGGAGGCGCGCTGTCGGGTTCAATCCGGCGAGCTCGCCACCGCGCCGCTGCGCTGGATCAGCCTGCGCGCCGGCGCCACCACCCAGTGGGATCCCCCCGCAATCGGCGAGCAGGTATTGCTCCTTTCCCCCGGCGGTGATCTGCAGCAGGGGTTGGTGCTGCGGGGGCTGTATTCCCAGGCCAATCCGGCGCCGGACAACGTCGGCACCAGCCACCTGGTGCGCTATCCGGACGGTGCGGAAATCCGTTACGACCACGAGGCACACCAGTTGAGCGCCACACTGCCCGAAGGCGGCAGCGCCGCGATCACCGCCGGCGGCGGCATGACCCTTAACGGTCCCCTGACGGTGAATGGCGATACCAAAATTGTCGGCGCCACACAGATCGAGGGCGCTACCGGCATCAAGGGTGAAGTCGAAGTGGACGGCGGTATCGAGGCCACCGGCGACGTCAAGGGCGAGGGCGTGAGCCTCGCGCATCACAAGACCACTGGCGTCACCCCCGGTGGCGGTCTGAGTGGAGAGCCGTTGCAATGAAAGGCACCAGCGCCAGTGACGGCCGCGCCCTGCAGGGGGAAGCGCATCTGCGCCAGTCCATCGCCAACATACTGCAGACGCCGCTGGGCAGCCGGGTGATGCGCCGGGACTACGGCTCACTGATTCCGGAACTGCTGGACCAGCCTTTCAACACCGCCACCCGCGCGCGCCTGTACGGCGCCACCGCTATGGCGCTGATGCGCTGGGAGCCGCGCCTGCGCCTGGCGCGGGTACAACTTTTTACCCTGGACAGGGACGGTGCTTTTTTATTGCGGCTGGAGGGCAGTGTCGACCGCGTCCCCACACAAATCACCGTGCCCTTGGGCACGGAAACCGGAGGGCCTTATGGCAACTGAATATCACCACGGCGTCCGCGTTGTCGAAGTCAACGAAGCCACGCGCCCCATCCGCACCATTTCCACCGCCGTGATCGGCCTGGTGGCCACCGCTGTCGACGCCGACGAGACAATGTTTCCCCTGAACAAACCGGTATTGATCACCGACGTGCAGGGCGCTCTCGAAAAAGCCGGCACCAATGGCACCCTGGCAAAGACTCTCAGCGCTATCGCCGACCAGGCCAGTCCCCTGGTGGTGGCGGTGCGCGTGGCCGAAGGGTTGGACGCGGCCGAGACCAGCACCAATGTGATCGGTGGCAGCGTCGACGGCCAGTACACCGGACTGCAGGCGCTGCTGGCCGCCCAGGGACAACTGGGGGTCAGGCCGCGTATTCTGGGCTGTCCCGGACTCGACACCCAGGAGGTGGCCGCCGCCCTGGGTGTGCTGGCCAAAAAGCTGCGCGCCATGGCCTATGTGAGCGCCGGTCCCAGTGCCACCAAGGAAGAGGTCAGCGATTATCGCGGCAACTTCTCCGACCGCGAGCTGATGATTATCTGGCCCGACTTCCTCGCCTGGGACGGCAGCGACAACAGCCAGGATTTTGCCACCGCCCGCGCCCTCGGCCTGCGCGCGCGCATCGACCAGGAACAGGGCTGGCACAAAACCCTGTCCAATGTCGTCGTCAGCGGTGTCACCGGAATCAGTGCCGACGTGCACTGGGATCTGCAGGATCCCAACACCGACGCCGGTTTTTTAAATGCCGCCGACGTCACCACCCTGGTCAATCACAACGGATTTCGTTTTTGGGGTTCCCGCACCTGTGCGGACGATCCGCTGTTCGCCTTCGAGTCCGCCACCCGCACCGCCCAGGTATTGGCGGACACCATCGCCGAAAGCGTCGCCTGGGCTGTCGACAAACCCATGCACCCCAGTCTGGTGAAAGACATTATCGAGGGCATCAACGCCAAGTTCCGCCAGCTCAAAACCCTCGGCGCCCTGATCGATGCCCGCTGCTGGTACGACGAAAACGCCAACACCAGCCAGAGCCTGGCCGACGGGCAGCTGGTGATCGACTACGACTACACCCCGGTGCCGCCGCTGGAAAACCTGCTGCTGCAACAGCGCATCACCGATCAATACCTGGCCGACTTCGCCGACCGCGTCAGCGGTTAGGGAAAAAAACAGGAGCGCTTATCATGGCACTGCCCCGCAAACTCAAAAACCTCAACCTGTTTAACGATGGCAATTCCTACCTCGGCCAGGTCAACAGCGTCACCCTGCCCACGCTCACCCGCAGCATGGAGGACTACCGCGGCGGCGGTATGAGCGGCCCGGTCAAAATCGACCACGGCCAGGAAGCGCTGGAACTGTCCGCCACCTACGGCGGCCTGATGCGCGAAGTGCTGGAGCAATACGGCATCACCAGCCACGACGGCGTGCAACTGCGTTTTGCCGGCGCCTACCAGCGCGACGACACCGGCGCTGTGGACGCGGTGGAAGTGGTGATTCGCGGCCGCCACTCGGAAATCGAGTTTGGCGACGCCCAGGCCGGCGAGGACACCGAGTTCAGTGTCACCACCGCCTGCAGCTACTACAAGCTCAGCATCAACGGCAGCACCCTGATCGAAATCGATCTGCTGAACCTGGTGGAAAACGTCAACGGCACGGATCGCCTGGCCCAGCAGCGCCGCGCCATCGGCCTGTAAAAAACCGTATCGCGAAACCAATGACAGAGGAGGGGCCCTATGGCCGGCAGCAAACAAACAGCGCAAACCAGCGAACCGGTAACGCTGGAACACCCTATTAAGCGCGGCGACCAGGTGATTAAAGAGATCACCCTGCGCAAACCCAAGGCGGGAGAACTGCGCGGCCTGGCGCTGATCGATATCGCCAACCTGGATGTGATTTCCATGCAGAAGCTGTTGCCGCGCATCAGCGCACCCACTCTTACCGAACAGGACGTCGCCGAGCTGGAACCCGGCGACCTCCTGGCCCTGGGCGGTGAGATCGCGGGTTTTTTCGCGCGCAGGATGGACCGGTACCCAACTGGGTAGACGATGCCATGGCGGATATTGCCGCGATTTTCCACTGGTCACCGGCGGCCATGGCGCAGATGGATCTGCAGGAACTGATGCAATGGCGCGAACGTGCCAGAAAGCGGAGTGGCAGTGAAAAGTGAGCCCACTATACTGCGGTCATGGACCTGATCATTATGCTGTTTCTGTATCTGCTGCTGGGCATCGCCCTACTGGCGTGCATCGGCCTGCTGCTGTTCTGGGTCGGCTTTGTGCGCCGCGGCGGCCGCTGGTTCGGCAACCCCCACGACAAACACTGATCCCGCGTCCGGGGGTGGCCTGAGATGGCCGACCTCCGCCTGCAGCTGCTGCTCAGCACCGTCAACAAAGCCACCAAGCCCCTGCGTCGGGTGATGCAGGGCAGTACCGGCACCGCCAAAGCCCTGCGCGAAACCCGCGAGCGTTTAAAGGAACTCAACCAGACCCAAAAAACCCTGGATGGTTTTCGCAGCCTGAATAAAGATCTGCGCGGCTCCCAAAATGCCCTGCAGTCCGCCCGGCAGCGGGTCAATGAACTGGCCCGGGAAATCCGCGACACCAGCAATCCCAGCCGGCAACTGCGCCGGGATTTCCAGCGCGCCCAGAAAGCGGCGGGCAAACTCAAACACAGCCACCAGCAGCAGATCCGCAAATTGCAGCAACTGCGCGGCCGGCTCGGCGGCGCCGGGGTCAGTACCCGCAACTTGGTGCAGGAACAGCGGCGCCTGCGTACCGAGACCCAAAAGGCCAACCGCGCCATGCAATTGCAAAAAGCGCGGCTGGAACAACTGGCCCGCGCCCAGGCCAGTGCGCGGCGATTGCACGAGGGCGGGCGCAGTGCCCTGTTGCACGGCGCCGGCGCCGCCTTCCTGGGACAGCGCGCCCTGCGCGGCATGGGCGCCGCCCTGGTGCCGGGGCTGGATTTTTCCACCGCCATCTCCGACGTGCAGGCCAAAACCCGCCTGGACAAAAACGACCCGCGCCTAAAAATGCTGGAAACCCAGGCGCGCCGGCTCGGGGCCACCACCGCCTTCACCGCCACCGAGGCGGCCCAGGGCCAGGTGTTTTTGGCCCAGGCCGGGTTTACCCCGCAGGCCATTCGCGACGCCATGCCCGCCATGCTCAACACCGCCCTGGCCGGGGACATGGCGCTGCCCCAGGTGGCCGATATCGTCTCCAATATCAGCGGCGCTTTCGGCATCGAAGCCAAAAACACCCAGCGCGTCGCCGACGTGCTCACCGCCACCTCCGTCACCTCCAACACCAACCTGGAAATGCTCGGCGAAACCATGAAATACGTCGGCCCCCAGGCCAGGGCCATGGGCGCCGACCTGGAAACCGCCGCCGCCATGGCCGGCCTGCTGGGCAATATCGGCATCCAGTCCAGCATGGCCGGCACCAATCTGCGTGAAGTGCTCAACCGGGTGGGCGACACCGCCGGCATGTCCGGCAAAGCCCTGGCCTCCATCGGTGTCAGCGCCGCGGACGCCAACGGCGACCTGCGCAATATTGTCAAAATCATCGCCGACGTGGGTGAGGCCACCAAAAACATTGGCAGCGCCGATCGCGCCGCTTTGTTCAAACAGATTTTTGGCCAGCGCGCCGGCGCCGGCATGGCCGACCTGGTGACCCGCGAAGGCCAGGGGGCGCTAAGTAAATACGCGGCGCAACTGCATGACGTCGCTGGCACCGCCGAACGGGTGGCCAAAGTAAAAATGGACAACCTGGAGGGCGACCTTAAATCCCTGCAGTCCGCCACCCAGGATCTGGGCATTACGCTGTTCAAATCCCTGGAGCCCAGCCTGCGCAAAATCAGTAGCGTGTTTACCGGCCTGGTTCGCCGCACCGGCGAGGCCCTCAAAGCCTATCCGCAACTGACAAAAGTGCTGGGCACCATCGCCGCCATTTTCGCCGTGCTGCTCACCCTGGGCGGCGCCCTGGTGTTCAGCTTTGGTGCCCTGATGATGGCCACCGCCGGCCTGCGTATTGCCATGGCTGCCGCCGCGCCGGTGTTGAGCGGCCTGGGAACCCTGCTTTTATGGCTCAAGGCCAGCGTCATTCCCGCGCTGCTGGCCGGTTTTAAAACCCTGTTTGTTTTTCTGCTCACCAATCCCATCGGCTGGGTGCTGCTGGCCATCGCCGGCGCCGCTTTTTTGCTGATGAAATACTGGCAACCCATCAAGGCATTTTTTGCCGGCCTGTGGGGCGAACTGGTTCAGGGCGTGCGGGTCTTTTGGCAGGGGATCACCCATTATTTTGGCGCTATATGGGAGGTGATCGCCGGGATTTTTACCGGGGACGGCAACCGCATCCGCGCGGGATTCGCGCAATTGTGGACCATCATCAACGATATTCTCGGCGGCTGGCCGGACAAACTGATGGCCTGGGGCGGAGCGCTGATCGACGGCCTGGTGTCCGGCATCAAAGCCAAAATCGGCGACCTCAAAAATGTCATCACCGGCGCCGCCGGCAGCGCCATCGGGTTTTTTAAGGACAAGCTGGGCATCCGTTCCCCCAGCCGGGTTTTTGCCGGCTTTGGTCGCGACACCATGGACGGTTTTAGCCGCGGCATAAACGCGCGGCAGAACCAGCCCCTGCGTCAACTGGATCATTTTAACCGCCGCCTGCGTGGTCTCGGTGCTGGCCTCACTATTGCCGCCGCCACCATGCCCGCCGTCGCCATCGATCAGCGCCCGCCGCTTTCCGCCCAGCGCCAGGCCCCCGCGGCGGCGTCCATCGGACCGGTCACCATCAATATTTATCCCGCTCCCGGTATGGATGCCGCGGCCATCGCAAGCCTGGTGCGTGAGGAAATCCAAAAGCTGCAGCGGGAGCGCGAAGCCCGCCGGCGCGCCAGCCTGCGCGACTACGACTGAGGCAAAAAAATGATGATGAGCCTGGGCCTGTTCGCCTTTTCCCTGTCCTCCGCCGCCTACCGGGATCTGCAGCGGCAAACCGCCTGGCGTCATGCCGGCAGTGACCGCATCGGCGCCCGCGCCGCCACCCAGTTTCTCGGCCCCGGCAATGACGCCATTACCTTGAGCGGATTAATCGCCCCCGACCTCACCGGCGACCCCGCCTCCCTTAACACATTGCGGGACATGGCCGACCGGGGCCAAGCCTGGACCCTGGTGGACGGCAATGGCAACGTCCACGGGGCCTGGGTGATTGAATCCCTGCAGGAAAGCCGCAGCCTGTTTTTTGCCGACGGCAGCGCCCGGCGCATTGAATTTAAGTTGCAGCTCAAACAAGTGGACGGACTGTGAGCGGCCACAGAATACCCGCCTGGCGTGTCACTCTGGACGGCCGCGATCTCACCGACACACTGGCCCCGCGCCTTGTTGAACTCAGCCTCAGCGAACACCGCGATGGCGAAGCCGACGAGCTCACCCTGCGGCTGCAGGATCACGACGGCCGTCTGGCGCTGCCCGAACGCGGTGCGCAACTTACCGTCGCCCTGGGCTGGCAGGACAGCGGCCTGCGGAACAAAGGCCGGTTTCGTGTCGACGAAATCGAACACAGCGGCGCTCCCGATCTGCTCACCTTGCGCGCCCGCAGCGCCGACCTCACCGCAGCCCTGCGCAACCGCCGCGAGCGCAGCTGGGATCAAACCACCCTAGGCCAGATCCTGAAAACCCTCGCCGGCGAACACCAACTTACCCCGCGCATCGCCGCTGACCTGGCCCGGATAGCCATCCCCCACCTGGACCAGACCGAAAGCGACGCCAACCTGTTAACCCGCCTCGGCAAGCGCCACGACGCCGTCGCCACCATCAAGGCCGGCCGGTTGCTGTTTTTTCCCGTGGGGCAAGGGACCAATGCCAGCGGCACGCCCCTGCCCACTACCACGATTCGTCGCCGCGATGGCGACCGCCACCGCTACCATATCGCCGACCGCGACAGCTACACCGGCGTGCGCGCCGACTGGCATGACAGCGAAAACGCCGAGCGCAAAACTGTGCTGGTGGGGGATGACGACGACGCCAAACAACTCAAGGAAAGCTTTGCCAGTGAAGAGGAAGCCAAGCAGGCGGCGCAAGCCGAGTGGCAACGTATCCAGCGCAGCCTGGCCACCATGAGTTATCAACTGGCCCTGGGCCGCGCGGACCTCTACCCCGAACAGCCGGTGCGCCTCGAAGGGTTCAAAGCGGAAATCGACGGGACCGACTGGCTGATTGCCAGCTGCCGCCACACAGTTGGGGGCCAGGGTTTTACCACGGCGATCGAGTTGGAGACCCGTAAGTAAATGCCTGCTTGCCGGTTAATGAGATAGGATTTAGAGCAACCAGGCTTTATTTTCTTTATTAATCCACAGATTGTAATTCAGTAACTTCTTTGATTAATAGATTAATTTGATTAGCATATTCTAGTACTTCTAAGTAAGAGTCCTCCCCAAAGTTCTCCCCACGATTCACGCTATATTTTTTTAAGTTCTCTATTACTTTTTCGGCATTAGCAAGGAGTAATTGAGATCTTTCAACAGGGTTCTGGATGTTTCTATAAAATGGATCATTTTTCATATGCTATTCCTTTCTTTAACAGTGCGTTAGGTTAAGGATACAGGAGCTCGAAAAAGGAATAAATAGACGCGCTATCACAGATTGCTCGTTCTTTCCGAATTAACATCAAGAAAATTCTATTAACCTCTACCACGCACAGCCCATCAAAACAGCCGCACTCAATCACTAAAATAGAGTTTCGCAAAACGAATAATCTTGAAGAAAAATGAAGAGATTCTTCACAGGTCAAAATGGCTGAAAGTCAGTAAACACGGCGCTTTCCCGGCGGTTATAGAATTTTGTGCCTGATTCTTTCCCTGATAGGATGGCGTGAAGATCATCATACAGTGGGCCACCAATCGTTGATTGCCGTCGCCTGCAGGCTGGTGTTTAATTCCACCTTGCCATTTGAGAGCGGAACCGAGCCATGGAAGACTGCCTAGTGGGCCATGCGGTTAATTAGGTAACACATTTTTGGCTCGCTGCACTGAAGCCAGTACCGTGTCGGCGCTCTTTGTCCATTTAAATGGTTTGGCAAGATCGCGGTTATGAACACGAATAAATCGCTGCAGCTCGGCCTT
>NZ_JBFLAB010000083.1:0-10301 GCF_040742695.1 Microbulbifer discodermiae
GGAGTACATCGAGATTTTTTATAACCGCCAACGTCGCCACTCACGGCTTGGCAACTTGGCCCCAACTGAATTCGCCAAGAAGTATTGGGAATCAGCCAAAGCGGCTTAAAGCGGGACTGTCCAGTATTGTCAGGACACCCCAAACGACATGCCCGAAGGGATAAATATGGCGGCAATTGATGAGTAGACCAAGAAGACCACAAAATGCTTGGATGCCCCGCTGGGTTGAGCATTACCGCCGAGGTTATCGAGTAAAAATTCGTGGTACCGGGTGCTGGCATCTATGTGGCCCAGAAGCTACAAGAGCCGAAGTGTGGACCGCATATGAAGTTTGGCAAGCAGGCCAGCATAACAAAGCATTTACCGTTGATAGTTTAATAGAGTTGTATTTCGCAAGTCCTCAGTACACAAAAGAGTTAAAGCCACAAACACAGAGAGACTATTTACGATACTCAAAAAAGATCAAGGCGGTATTTGGTGGTGCCAACCCCGATAGCATCACTTCTCCAGTCATACAACTTTTTATGGACACCCGGGGAAGTAAATACCCCACTGCGGCAAACAGAGAGCGTACCTTTTTGGGCATCATCTTGCGCTGGGGTAAAGCCCGGGGCTTGGTAACAATCCCCGACCCCACGGCAGCCGTGAGACCCCTCAAAGAGCGCCAGGCAGGAAGGTATGTGGAAGATAGCGAATACCTTTCGTTCTATGACTGGCTTGGGGAAAAAGGTCATAAGGCACACCAAGCAGCCATGGAAATCGCTTACCTTTGTGGAGCGCGCCAACAAGACGTTTTGGCCCTAACCAGACAAGACGTGCAGGAAGATGGCCTGGTAATTTACCAACAGAAGACCGGCAAAAAACAAATCAAGCTTTGGACTGGCCGGCTGAGAGACGCTAAAAATCTGGCGCAGTCGATAAATACCAACAACACGGTGCAGAGCGCATATTTAATCCGCAGCAAAACTGGTCGTCCATACACTAGGGGCGGTTTCAATGCGATTTGGCAGAGGGAGCAAAAAGCGGCATTGGCTGCCGGGATCATCAAAGCTAGGTTTCGATTCCACGACCTGAAGATAAAGGCCGTCAGTGATTTCGAAGGCGGCGATAAGCGGGTCTTCTCAGGCCATAAGACCAACAGCATGATGGAGAGGTATAACCGTACACCTGATCGGGTGCTTTCACTGGACAAAGCAAGGATCAAAAAGAAGGAAAAGGCGCCTAAAGATCCCAAATAAATGCTGGGTATATATACAGTTCAGAGAGGGCGAGATGGGCGATGTGTACGAAAATTACCCCCACGAATTACCCCTCAAATTCCCAAAACGAAAAAACCCGCACTGGGCAGGATTCGTAAGTCTTTGATTTAGATGGGGAATATTGGGGTGGCTGACGGGGATCGAACCCGCGACCTCAGGAGCCACAACCACGCGCAACGAACTTTAAGAAACAATGGGTTAAGCCGGTAAGGTGTGGGAATAACTGTATATATACACAGTCTTTTAGCCCTTATGGCATGGCAAGCGCCTAAAATTACCACACTGTCTTAAGTGGATATAGATACAGTATTTATTTATGCTACTCCATTCGGTCACACATGTTACAAGTAGCCTGCCCTTACCATGAGAACTCTAATCCTTGCCCTCCTCTTCCTCCCTACTCTGGTCCTCGCTCGACCCGTAGAGGTAGTCTCCATCTATGACGGGGACTCCTTCACCGCCAATGTCTCAGAATGGCCCGATATAATCGGCAAGCGCATTGGCGTCAGAGTCAAAGGGGTAGACACCCCGGAGTTGCGGGGCAAATGCCAGGCTGAAAAGGAACTGGCACGAAAGGCCAAGCAATTCGCCGTCACCCTGCTCCGTGGAGCCCAGGAAGTACGCCTTGAGGAGATAGAGCGGGACAAGTATTTCCGGCTACTCGCTGAGGTATGGGTAGACGGCAAACGCCTAGACCAACTGATCATAGGCGCTGGCCTTGGGTATGAGTATCATGGGGGCAAGAGACGGAACTGGTGTAGCCAATAGCCCAGCTGATGGTGCCACCATTGGAGGACAAAAAATGAGCACATCAACCCCTACCTCCGACACGAATCTGGCGCGACCCGAAATCTACCAGCGATATCGAGAAGGATGGCTGACGCCTACCGCGGAAGAGGTGGCAGCTGAGTTATCCAAAGCAACCCTCACCCCTAGACAAGCGGCGCAGCTGGTGGGTGTATACAGCTTCACCCCCTACCTCGACGGGCTGACATCAATCGACTATGGCGCTTGGCGTCTGTTATGTATCTACTCCGGCAGCGTGAAGGGTGACACGCATAGGGACTACGTTCCTGATACGTCTACAAGGGAGTGGGTTTTCGATTAGCAAAGAGGCCGGAGCCGAATTTGCTGGCCTGTGTTAGCAATTGCAGATATTAGATATCCCCGCCAAGCGGGGTTTGAGATCAATACGCCGGTGAAGGTCAGGATACCGTCTTTGCCGCTGAGGCTCTTACCCTCACGCAGCGCCTTGACAGCAGCCTCTATTTCGAAGGTAGGTTTGGTCATAGGTCATCTCTTTTTTGTTAATAGTAAAGAAATGACACAGAATTCTGAACACTACCACAAGCCCTCCAGGTGAGTGTCCGAGAAATCGCTAAGGAGCAAATAACGTAAATACACAAATAAATATACTCAGTAAAAAATATATAAATCTATAAAGATCATCCTTCCCCTTGACTAATATGTGAGTGTAAGAGGGTATCTGTATGTTTTCCCCAAATATGTAAGGAATTACAAATCCAGCCACTACTAGACCATAAATAATTCCACCAACGAACGTACCTAAACTCCAGAGAGTTGAGAAGAATATCCTCCCAACCAGAAAAATAGCTATAGAAACCATCCACAAGTAAAATTTATTTTTCATTACAACTAAAACAATCCTGTTGAAGAATATAATTAGTACTTTTATCTACCCCAACACCTACAGCACTTTGGAGCATCTTTGGGCTTCTGGTCAAATTAGTTAATATTGTCACGGTGCCCCTCCCCGCCAGCAATGAGGCAGTATCAACGCCAACTTGTCCGTAATCACCCTGATTCAAGCTATCTATGATAGAAATTGCTGTCTTCACGTCTAAAGCAACGGCCACTGCTTTATAAGGAATACTTGCAAGGTCAGCACTCGCCTGCATTCCTACTCTTAAATCTCTAGTATCTTCGCTAATCCACCATTGAGGGAATTCTTTTTGTATAATTTTAAACGGGTTCAAAATATTTTGTGCATTACCGTGAGCAGTGATGCAATCCCCATCTTTCCCACATTCAAAGTTACTCGGGCCAGATTCTTTTTTCTCTGAACTCCCTTCGTCTTCACTACTTGAGGCACTGCCGCTTGAGATATCGCTGCTTGATCCGCTAGTACCAATGCTGCCCAAAGCAGATGAGCCAGGCAGCGTCAAAATCAATCCAATATTTAGATTCGACCCAGGAGCAGAAGTCTGCTTCCCTTCAACAAAAATATGGTCTACATAATTCTTTATTCGCCCATTGACCACAGAAGTTCCAGAACAGGAATCTCCCGTACATTGAGTTTTCGCACCATTCTTATTAGCTGTTGCATACCCTGTGGGATCCGTCAGGCTCATCGGATTATTGAAAACGTAACTATACCGATTCCAGCTCTGGCTGTAAGTAGGTGCCTGTACGATGGGATCCGGACTTAAAAACCGTCCAATGACTGGATCGTATATACGGCCATTCATATGAATGATACCGGTACCATCCAGATGCTCATGGCCGGTAAAGCCACGCTTGGTCGTCAGAGACTGAGCATTAAGCAGTTCTTCCAATTGCGTCTCGCTTAGTTCCCCGGTCCAATCCGGAGCTCTGCGCTTCCCAAAGGGGTCAAACGCCGTGTCCAATATAACATTGCCTGATTCGTCCGTGACCTTTTCAACCGAACCCAGGTGGCCCCGGTGTACATATTCCAGAGTACCAACCGTCACTCCAGTCATATCGGTCGCTGCAATATGCGTGATATTTCCATCGATTCGTGTTTTTTGAATACGCTGGTATTCAGGATCATTGGCCGGCAGTAAATCCTCATAGTTGCCTATAATAAAGGCTCTTTCAACTTTCTCCGTCCCATTTTTTTGCGATAGCGTCTCTCGAAAGTAACGCTGACCATTGGGACCATATTTGAACTCATCCTGATACCAAGTCCACCTTGAAGTCGCGATCCAGTTACTACGACTAATACGGACAGGCAGCTGTCGCGCATTCCAGGTTATAGACGTGAGTTCTGGGCCGACAGTCTTGTAATTAGTAACCGCACCATTTTCATCATAGGTGAAATCATTCGTTACACCATCAATGACGGTCTGACTGACCGCATTGGGGCCGGCGTTGTCGACCTGACCATATTGATACCCTGTCACACTATTATCCCCGGCGTAGCTGCTGGTTTTAGCCAGAATATTCCCCAGGGCATCATATTGCGTTGTCAGGGTCCGCTGTAAAGTGCTGTTGAGATAAGTTGCCGCACTGGTAAGGCGATTGAGGGCGTCGTAGCTAAAGTTTTCCTGTTTAACCGTCCCCACTCTGGCAAGGCGGGACTCCAGTACACCATTTGAACGCCAATGGTACAGATTGTCTTGAATCTGACTGGTACCCGCGGTTGCAATGGACTCCAAACGGCCCGTATCCGGGTTGTAGTTCCGATTGGTCACCACACCATTACCGTAAACTTCCTCCTCCACATTACCAAATGCATCTATCGTATTTAGGCTCTTGAGAGTATTGGTGCCATCGGTAATGGCGGACAGATAGCCCTGTGCATTGTACTGGTAGTGGGCTTCCACGCCACTGGGGTAGGTGATCCGCTCCAAACGGCCATTGCTATCGTAGCCGTAACTGTGCTGGTAGCTGCGAGAATCACTATCCACCGTCAGGTTGGTCGTAGTACTCACCAGCTTTGCCGCCGTATAGCTATAGTCTTCGCGGAAGCCTTCGACGCCGGCCTCTGTATAGCTTCTGCTAGCCAGATTGCCCACAGCACCCACGGGGTCATAGGTCCAAGTGGCGACGCCGCCCGGATCCGTCTGCTCCAGCAGCCGGCCCAGTTTGTCATACTGATAAACCAGTGTTTGTCCCTTATTGTCAGTCTGGCTCGTTTGCTGATTGAGGGCGTCGTACACTGTGGTTACGGTACCAATATTCGGATCCGTCAGGCTAGTTCGATTACCGGCCGCGTCATAGATGAAAGTGGATTCCGTATTGGCATCATTATTCACAATAACCGATTTCACCAGACCCATGGCATCGTATACGAAGGCTGTCTCCACTTCCTCAGTACTGCCTTCCCCATCGATCGTTTTGGCCAGGTCCCCCATCAGGTTAAAGAGTCGACTCTTGACTTGGGTTTCCTGTAAGGCGCCATCAGATCCGTGTACGTCTTCCGACACCTTTACCTCAATCTGATTGGTCGCTGGCAAGGGAATAAAGCTGGTACGGATTTCTCCATCGCCGGCCTTCTGAATCCGTGTAACCCGGTTGCGAATATCATACTCATAGATGTTCAGCGGCTTATAACTATCCGAATAATAGGGTTCGGTTTCTAGGGAGAGCCGCCCTAGCGTATCGTAATTATACTCCCGGCGTACAACGGTGCTTCCGTCAAACGACTGCGTGTCCTGCTGAACGATACGGTCGAGAATGTCAAAGTAGCGATCAGAAGTCGGCGTGATGGCAGAGCTGGTTGATACCTTATACGCAGCTATCATGTCGCCGAATACAGGGCAGGTACCACCCACACAAAAGGTGTACGACGTATTAAACGTCACACCATCCGCATTAGTGCGTAGAACTTCCCGCCCGAAAGGATCGAAGTTGATGACGGTGCTGCGGTTATTGGCATCAATGACCTGGCTGGGTTTACCAAATCGCGGGTCATAGCCAAGGGTAAGGGCTTGACCCAATGGATTAGTGATTTCTCCAGCATAGCGTTTATCAATGTAGTTGCCGGCCAATGTGCTGCGACTTTCTATATTAGCGCCAGAGGTCGTTTCACTGAGCAAATTACCACTGGCGTCGTATGCGTAAGAAACGGCCAATTCTAAGTCGGGATCGCCGGGAAATTGGGTTACAGTGCCTAACTTACCGGTATTGTTGTAAGGCAATATGGCAATGGATTGAGTCCGATCCGGCGATTGACTGGTATCTCCAGCGTAATAGCTCGTCTCCATACCGCTGGTAAAGCCGATTACCCAGGGACTCGTCCGGTTGTTCAAGGTAACCGCAGTTTCCGTGGTGCGCTGCACCCCGGTCGGACTGACAGTTGCGACCTCTCCCCAATAGCTTTGGGCGGTCGAGATAGTTGCATTGACCGCGTACTCTCTGGCGTGTATTTCGCCACTTTTGAGTTCACCGAAAGCACCATAGCCGGCTTTCGAAAGGTCCGTGGTGTCTATCTGGTAACCGAGGATCTGGTTGTTCTCATAGAGGGTCTGCACCGACTGTTGGACATATGGGTAGTAGGTGCTACCGCTTCCCACATCCATGATAAGCGACTGATAGTGGAACTGCTGCTGAGTCAAGGCCTGTAGGTTATCGTCAAAATTTCCTTCGTATTGCCGGATGCGAGCCACACGCCCCAAGTAAGGGAAGTCCTGTCGGAACTGCACGTAAGTGACGATCCCAGATTCGGTATCGTAGGCTCTTTGAGCGTAAAAACCGAGAAAGCCCCAGTGATTAGTACTCATCAAGCCTGTACCTTGATAGCTGTAGCGGGTGACATGCCAGCCATTGGCCAATCCATTTGACCGCTGTACTTCACTCACGACACTACGAAATTCGCCATTGACCGGTGCTAACTCCGTAGAATCAGCAGGCACTATGCCCTCACCAAAAGGTCGCTCGAAAAACAGACCGTCGGTCGAATTTTCCTGGATCTTGGTGTGATAAAAGCGTGTGGTTTGACCGAGGCCATCAGTGACTTCCTCAATGCCGGTCTTTATATCAATCGGGTTGGCGCCGTCGATATCTTGCCAGGTGAACTCGAGGGGATTAAGGCACTCACTGCCGATACCATTCTCATCATAACCACACAGCTGGACCTGTTTTAGCCTTCGGTACTCTTCGGTATCCGGTTCGGTAATCAGGCGGTATTCACGCAGCAAATTGCCATCAAGTAAAATATTAATGTGGTGCAGGAGGACAAGCTGTTCCTGTTCAATCTCACCGTCATCCAGCGGTTGTGGGGGCGCGTCACTGCGCGTTCCGTATGCAAATTGGACTTTTGCATCTCCACCATTGCCATAAACAATTTCCAGCGGATAGTTGATCCCCTCTACCGTATCCCGATGATAGCGGTAGGTCATCGTGTTGCCGAATTGATCGGTAACTTTATTTACACTCCAGCCGAAGTGTACAGAGCTTCCCGCCTTTAAGCGGCTATCTTTGGTATTTCCATATTCCTTGGTGTTGCCGTTCGGTGCGGAAACTTCAAACCAAGTGTTTCCATTGGTTTGCTTGAGCTCGACTAAGTAGAAGCTATCCCGCATTGCACGGTATTTAGCCCCCTCCTGCCAATCCACCCCGGAAACCAACACCAACGGCTCGCCATCCAGGCACAGGGAATCGCTGTTGTCCAACTGAATCGAATCGGTATTTGGACGCCCCTTGACACAACGGCGGATGGAGCTGAATCCAGTGAGCCTCCAGCCATAGCCTAAAATATCTTCTGGAAGAGATTCATTATTCCGTTCACGGTAGCGCGCGCCAGAATAGCGAACGGTGATACTGGGTGTGAGCCCATTGACGCCAGGTGCCACCTGTACAGGCACTGAAATAACGGCATCCCCTTGCTGAGTGACATCGGCGCTATAGTCCATGCCCCCGGGGGTGGTAGCTTGGGCGAGCGTGGCCGCCGGCGTTATACCATCGAGATTATGTACATCAATCCACGGGCTTGTGGTCCAGCTTGAACAGGCATCGTCGTTACACGCGAGAATACGATAGCGATACTGATCTTCCGCATCACCTCTAGCCTCATAGATTTGACTCAGTGGATTCGCCAGAGGCACATCATACCAACCCTCTTGGCCACAAGTCTCGACACCCTCCTTACACTCGCGCTGAAGCTGGTAACTTGTGACAATACCTGTAGGCGCGCTCCATTCAATATCATAGTCCCCGAACTCACTATCTTCGGGCAAATTGTTGAATTGGAGTTGTGCAGGTGCAGACAGCGGGATATTCACAGGAACGGACTTGGACGGCGACCAGTCACCACATTGGCTATTACAGGCTCTTGCCCGAAAGACATAAGTTCCCTGACTCCCCTCCGACAGGCTGATCGAATAAGAAGTACTTAGCCCCGTATTAGTTGCGCTGTTGTCTGTTTTGGTACATGTAGCATCCCCCCAGGAAGAATTGCCGGGCAACTTGCACTGCAGTTCATATCTGGTCACCGCATCAAATTGCCCACTCACCGCGGGCCAGGCGACTTGGAAGTCAGTGGTTTGCGTACCGGATCCCGGCTGTGTAAAAGCATCAACAGCATCAGGTTTGCGGCTAACAGTAATCGTTGAAGAGTATAAGAAGAAACCCCAATTGGTATAGGAACCCACTGTCGCGTATGTGCGCACCCTATAACGATAGGTTCCGTCGGCAAGCTGCCCAGAAGAGGGTCGCGAGATGGACCGGGTGCTTGTACTGGCTTGTTTATAGATTGTTGTCCAAGAACCGCCATTAACCTGCTCTTGCACTTGATAGCCGGTTATTAGTGGTGGAGTAGCGGGCGCGGCCCAGTTGAAGGTAAATACTCCATCCCTCACAGTAGTGCCACTGGTTACATTTGAAAAATTATAGCTGGGCGGCGTGTTCGGTTTGAACGCGACATTGACGATGTGCGTATCTTGTTCAAAGCCACTGGGCTCGGTACAAAAAGAACCTTGCCATTGTAAGCAGGTGGTTTGGGCTGTCAGCTTGAATTCATATTCACCGGTAGAATCTACTGTTGCATCATAGTAGGTCCTACCTTTCATATCCACGCTGCCCAGACTCACCCCGTCTTTATATCTATTCAGGCGGGCCTGGATGGTGGTATTACCACTAAAAGTCAGTCGAAATGAACCAGTTGAATCATTGGTTGGCCCGCTTATCGAAATAGCCAATACCTGATTTGCAGCCAGGGCCAGCGCCCCTAACAACACGACGCGAGCAAGATATCCCATCACGCTAAACACCCTTCTTATTTACTGCCCAGCTATCACCAAGCCTCATCTGACTGGTGTTTTTTTGAACTGGCAGGAATGCCCCAAATTTCGAGGCGGCCATGTTATGCAGTTATGGCATTTGAATCCATATTATTTTTACACTGACTTGGACTCAAATAACCCCCTTAGTCAAAGCCGTTTTTGTGTAATTGACGCGGTGTTGCCGGAATAAAGAAAAGTTTCACTGTACAGCGAAACAACCTATAAGCTATTTTTCTGCGCTGCCAAATACGGTGGGAAAACGTGCTCTTGTAGACTAATGACCCATAGGGTTTCTATTTGGTACTGACAAATCCATTGCCACCGATCAAACGCCACCTCCGTCTCATCAGCATAAATAGATCTGCCTATATTTTAATCAACGCTGTATTAGAAGCTCTGCCGGAATGGAAAATGTCGCACTACGACAAAATGTCAGATAACGACCTTGCAAAAATAGGGCTCCTAAACGCCCTAGCGATGGCCCGAGTGAATGAAAGGAAAAGTCACCCATACTGAAGTAATCGAGAAATCAATGATTGATGACGGTGGCACTGTTCATCACAAAAGTTGGGAGAGTCACCCACTCTTCGAAGACGCATCCAGCACCGCTTGCAACCGCAACGCCAGACCTATGCCCCCATTTTGAAACGGACTTTGCTGTTATGGGCGGGTGTTCAGTGTCCTCTTTGACCTCACTGGCTGCGATGGAGGCACACGAAGTCGGTACAATCAATCTCTAAAAGACGGCCTCTGTGCTCTGCGAAGCCTCTGCTGCCACTGCATTGATTCTTTTTTGAATCACATCCAGCTTCAACTGCTTGGCTTTACGCGACAGACCCTCCGCCAAGATACGCTCGCGTCGCTTGCGTAATTCACTCAGGCGCTGGCTGGCTTGGTTGAGTGTGCGACTCCCGTCTCATTCTCCTGGACGCATTCCTGTCAGACTTCTGCGAGGTACTGCGCAAGACGCTCCCGCACATCAAAGTAGGGATTGGGCACAAACACCCCGGATACTTCCGGGGTGCTGAGGATGCGTTCAAGACTGGCTTTGGGATCG
>NZ_JBFLAB010000084.1:0-10203 GCF_040742695.1 Microbulbifer discodermiae
CATGGTTTGGTCGTCGAAGGACTCTTGGTGGCCCCCAAAGGCGGGATGGTTCTGGACTAAGGCCAGTAGGGCATCGCCGTAGATAGAAGGCTTCCCGTTAATGACCGCGATATTTTGCAGGGCTTGAATAGGGTTAAGCCCCAGCTCCACACCCATCATCATGGCTACCAGTGCGTCCTGCGGCTTGTTTTGGTATTGCTTGGGAACCATTTGGCTGGTTGCCAGCATGTTGGCCATATTCATGGCCTCACTCATGTTTTGTGGCTGTAATGCAAAGCCACCGGTTTTTGCAGTTTCCCTAGACATGAATATCTTCACACTCCCAGTTGATTTTGCGTTTAGCCGCTTCCTGCTGCGGTTGCCTTTGTCGTTGTCGTTGCGGGGTAGGGAAGGGAATCACTTCCCCGCGTTTTGCTCCGCCTAGATCACAGATGGCATCCTCTTCAGCCCAGCTGGTGTCACGCAGCACCAGTGACAGGCGTTCCCGCACAATGGCTTGGGTTTCTTCGACCCACTCCCAACGCTTCAGATCGCCGACCGGGTAGGGGTTTTCACAGTGGCCCCAGCGCTGATAGGACTGGCGGCAGCGCTCGCGAATGGCTTTGCAGACCCCTTCCCACCATTCCATGTCACAAGCGCGAACCACGGTTACTTTCAGGCCAGGAAACAGGTAGCTGGCCCGACGGCTGGCTGCGACCACAGTGGCGCTAATGCTGGCTGTATCGAGGTTGAGTCGTATGGGTTTCATTGATCAGCCACCTCCGCTCGCATTGCTTCGCGCAGCCGAACCTTCTCAATTACCGGGAGATTGTCAGCTTTCTGGTTGCAGGATTTATGAGCCAACACCAAGTTCTCTAATCTGTTCGGACCGCGTTGACTGAGTGCAACCAGATGCTCCTCAGTGACATCGCGGCCAAGCGGTTGCCCACAGTAGAAGCACTCATCACCGTCTCGGTTCAGGAGCTGTTGCTTGCGCCTACTGCAATAGGTCCGCTTTGTTGGCTTTCCTTTTCCAGCCCACTTGCTGCCGTTTAAATAGGCGTTTAGTGCTTGAGTAACGATTGGGCTGCTGTTGTAGATATTTTTGTTTTTGGTGTTTCGATAGAGGACGCCAACACCTTGAGCGCATCGGAAACGAATTACTTCAAGCTCATTCGTCGTTGGCAGCATTTCAGCGCCCTGGGCTGTCAACCACTTTATGAACCGGATAATGCGGCGGTCGGATAGCTTCTTGCTCATTCCAGCCAACCCCAGCAGCGAGCCTCGGCTGCGAATTCCTCAAAGTGTTCCTCGGCAATGTGGGCTATGGCGTTGCGGGCTGCCTCTTGGAGCTTGAATCCAGCCTTTGCTGCGTCTTGAAGTGATAACCATCCGATGTATTCAGGGCCGGCGCTATCGGAGTTCCCGGCCAGGCTGTCGATTCGGTCTGCCATTTCATCGGCGAGCAATTCGTAGGCGCGCACGGCAGCTTTGCTTAAAACGCCGCGCTCTTTTAACAAGCGGCACTCAATGAATTCGGCGACTGCCTCGATGTCCTTTTGGGTGATTTCCCGCTGGTTGTCCTGGTGACACTCGTAGTCGGGCAGGGCGTCCTCTACTGGCCTGGCTGAGCTGGTGGCGTACATGACTGTTGTCCTTGCTCTGTAGCTATGAATCAATAATCAACTAAAGGTTGATCAAAGTCAACAACTAATGGTTGATTTCCGGCGCGCTATAAAACAACGGAATCGTGAGCTGTAGCTTGCAGACAATAAAAAAGCCCCAAAGGGGCTTTGTGGGAAGTGTAAGGGGCTTTTTTTATGCCCTTTGTTATCTATCCAGGCATGTAATAACCGATTATCACGCCACAGATGTGTAATTTTTGTCCTGTTACATCAAGGGTTGGGTAGCTAGGGTTGATCGCTTTCAAGTAGGTTTTGCCAGCATCCTCAATATAGGTCTTAAAAGTTACTTCGCCGTTTATCTTGGCAATCACTCTGGCGCCATTTGTCACTTCTATTTCTGGGTCCACATAGATGATCGCCCCTTCAGGGTATGAGCGTTGGCCAGGGTAGGGGCTAGTCATTGAGTCGCCACGGACATGCAGCGCATAGGTTCTACGAGAATGGGGCACTGGGCATGGCATTAGTGCCTCAGCATCACCGACTAAATAGGGGTCTATTGCTTCACAAAACTCACCAGCCTGGACCCAGCTGATTAATGGAACCAATGTAATGTCTTTGGGGCCTGGAGCGACGTTCGTGTAATAAGTGGAAGAGCTCTCGCGCACTCCATGGCTCTCTCTTTTGGGAGCCTCCCCGAACTGCAACCATGAGGGTTGAACACCCAGCCAGTCCGCCAGTATCTGCATATTTGCCCGCGCGGGCATCGACTCACAATTGAGCCACTTGTTAATTGCCTGGGTAGTCGCCTTGGCCCCGCGCCGCTTCAGCTCTTCATGGATAGTGACACCAAAATTCTTTTTGACGCCTTTATCCGCAAGTGCTTCTGTTAACCGCCGAACGAAATCTTTTCTGATCTGAGTAGTGTCAACCATCAGTTGAGTATTGCATAGGGGTTGATCAAGTATCAGTTGATCTATATTATCAACTGAAAGTTGACTTTTTGGGGGCGTCATGGGTACTCCAGATTTTGATTCATCCCTAGGGGTGAGAACGGCTGTCAAGTTTGCTGGTGGCCCTCTACGGGTCGCACAGCACTGCGAAATATCCACCAGTGCCGTGCATAAGTGGATTACTAACGGTCGGCTGCCAAGGACTGAATACACGGGTGAAACCAAATATGCCGAAATTTTGGCTGAACTGTCAGGCGGCAAATTTGAAGCGTCTCATCTGTTGGAAAGTTTGAAACCGATGAAAGTGGCGACACAGCGCAAATAGTGACGAATCGCGGTTGTAGCGACCCATAGGGCTATTTGTCGAAGCGATAGCTGAGTAGAGCGACATACAGGAACCCCCGCATGGATTTGTTGAGTGAAGAATCGCGGCAAGTGTCGGAAAGAGCCAGAAAGAACCTTTCCGCCCTATTGACCGGCCTTTCTCGGGTGGGGCAGGTGAATGTCGCACGTTCGCTTGGCTGCTCCGAAGCGAAGGTCAGCAAGATGAAGGATGGTGACCTTGAGATGTTCACAAAGATGTTGGCGGCGTGTGAGTTGAAGGTGGTTCCAACGACCTATCGCTGTGCAAAGCCCGAGATTATTGATGCTGCCCTGGTATTTGCTCGGGCAGCGCTGGAGCAGACAGAGAGGTGTCAATCACTGGTATGGGACGACTGAAGCTCGTGAGGGTGGATTGGGTGGACAGCGCCCAGCCCTACGGCTGCTGGAGTCACCTGGGCGACCTGCCACCGCTGGAAGTGGTGGAGTGCAAGACGGTGGGATGGCTGGTTGCGGAGAGTGATGAGGTGCTGATGCTGGCCCAGAACCTCGGAGATGTGAATACCGAGAGTGTCCAGGCATCCGGTTTGATGCGTATCCCTAGAGTCTGTGTGAAGCGGATAGCTGTATTGTGCCAACTGGGTGCTGCCAGATTTTTTTTAACCACTCGAATTTCATCAAAAAGAGGAGAGAGTAATGGAAATGCTAAAGACAAGTGATGTGCATATTCGGGAAGCGGTATGTCGGGTTGAAAAAGAAGTTAAAGACTTGCTCTCAGCATTGGAAGGTCTGGGTAGTGGATCTAACTCGAAATCTGTTGTAGTTGGTGGGAGTGCTGTGGCAGAGCCTAAAAAGTCCGCAGAAGATTCAGAAGCTAATGTTTCACTTATAGAAAAATCCATGAGTGAATTTATAGATTGGTTGAAAAAAGAAATGCAGCGGTCAAAGCTTCAAATTGAAACGAGAATATGCAAATTAAATCAAGTTTTATGGTCGGATCAGTTTGAATATTTGGACCTTCAGGAGCAAGAGCTTCTTATAGAGCAGCGTGAAGTGATGCTGCGGTATGGAGACATACTGGCTATGCGCATGAAAATACATCAACCTGATCAATCGCTTTGCGCGGATCAAACTGGGCGAGAAGACCCCATGAAAAACTGTGAATTTTATCAGCGTATAAATCGGGCCAAGCATCGTATAGAGGGTGCTAAGCGCCGTATCGTGGTTGGTAGCTGAATATTTCTTAGGTATTTGTTGTTTGGCATTTGCAGCATACCGTGAATCCGCTCACTTGGTTATTTGAGAGGCAGATGGGGCAGGCCGGCATCTTTCCAAACAACAGTACCAAAAGTATTTGAGGGCTTCAGAAGAGGGCGGAGGCGTCAATGAGCGATAAACGCGCGTTTGAAGGCGTTTGGATTCCAGCGGAACTGTGGCTGTCCAAGGACCTGAGCCTGCAGGAAAAGGTTATGCTGGTGGAAATCAATAGCCTGTCCGTAGATCCTGTCAGAGGCTGTTACAAGTCCAACAAGGCGTTCGCCGAATGCTTCAATCTGTCCCCATCCCGGGTATCTGAAATCATCTCCAGCCTGGAGAAAAAAGGCTATTTGACGATCACCCAAAAACGCGATGGAAAGCGTATTTGTGAACGTAATATTTTTGTGAGTGGGGGGTATTCGGAATCCCGAAGGGGGTATTCGGAAAACACGGAGAACCCTATTCGGAATCCCGAAGGGGGGTATTCGGAAAACACGGAAGAGAGTAGTACAGGTAAGAGCAATACAGTAAGAGTAATACAAGGGGACGCGCGCGAGCGCGCTCCTGTCCAGCCCAAAAAGCCCAGGGGGCTCGATTTCGCCGGTCTCCCCATCACTGAACACTCGGCGCGTTGTTTCGCCGATTACCGCGAGAAACTACGCAAGCCACTGACCCAGCGAGCGCTGGAGCTGGCCGCCCGTGAAATCCGACAGGCCGGGGACAGTACCGGTATGACCGACGAAGCCCTGGTAGCCGAAGTGGAGCTGGCCGGCTGGCAGGGCGTGAAGGCTGACTGGCTGATCAACCGACTCATCAAACGCAGAGGGCCGCGCAATGGATCATCGCAACCACCCAACCCGTTCACCGACGACACCGACTGGCTCGACGGCACAACTGGTGAACGAGTTATTCAAGCAACTGGCGGGAATCAAGCCGGGCTGGCGGGCAGCCTTCCCGGACCAGTCAGCCATTGCGGTAGTCAAGAACCAGTGGCTGATGGCGCTGATGGAGGCGGGTATTTCTGACTGGAGCACGATCGAAGGGGGGTTGGCTGAGCTTCGGCAGAGCCAGGGGCCATTTCTGCCATCCACCGGAGATTTTATCGCCCTGTGCCGTAAAGCCTCCTTGAAGCACTGGAAAATACCCAGCGAGCCGGAAGCCTTTTCCCTGTTGCAGCGGTTTTTTGGCCCGAGGCACATAAAGCGGGATTTCACCCAGTTAAACCCGGCGGTGTATGCGGCTTATTGCCACATGGACTGGAGCGTAGTGTCGCAGATGCCGACCAAAGAGCAAAAGGCCGCTTTTCGGGAGGCTTGGAAGCGGGTTATGCAGGACCTGGCCGATGGCAAGCGCCTTCCTGACCCCCCGGCACAGGACCGAGTGCTGGAAGAGAAGCCAACTCGGCCATGTGACAGAGGTGTCGCACTGTCGGCCCTGGGAGAGCTGAAGTCCCTCCTTGCCGGCGAGCAAACCACAGCGGAGCGTGCCTGAATGCCGAAACAGTTCCAAGTCAATAGCCAGGCCAGCCTGCAAGGGTTTTTTAACCACTGCGAACGCTTGTTCTCGGACCACAAGGTGGTGCGCTTTTTCTGGCGTCTGGGCAAGGACCGCAGCCTGGATCAGAACCGCATGTGCTTCGAGCTGTACCAGCGCATTGGCCGATCACTCTACGGTGACGATAGCGCCCATGCACGGGCAGAGTGCAAGCTAACCATTGGTGTACCAATTCTGCGGGAGGAGGATGAAAAGTTTCGGGAGAGCTACGACAAGATCATCAAGCCGGTGGCATATCAGGACAAGCTCGACCTGATGGAATGGTTTCCGGTTACACGCCTGATGACGGTCAAGCAGTGCCAACGCTATATCGACACGGTATTTGATCGGTACACCCTCAAGGGCGTGGACTTTGGAGCATTGCTGGATGCGCAGCACTAAGTTGCGCCAGGCAGCGAAAGGCGAGAACTGCACATTGCGGCTCTACCCGCACTGCAACGGTGACCCGGAGACGGTAGTGCTGTGCCATCTGCCCAGCCACGCCGGTATGGCCCGAAAGTCCCCCGATTGGTGGGGTGTCTATGGCTGCAGCTGTTGTCACGATGTGATCGACGGGCGCTGCAAGACCGAGATACCAAAAGTTGAGGTAGAGCGCAGCAAGCTGCGGGCGCTCTTTGAGACTCAAACAAGGATGCGAGATAAGGGACTGATTCGATGAGTAGCCGTCAGCGTACTCCTTCAGCAATGATTTCCGGGTGTTTGAGTGCAATTTCAATCAGTGCCTTGGCAGCACCGGACGGTGTGCGCCGGCCTTGTTCCCACTCCTGCACGGTACGAATGGAAATATGTAGAGCTTTAGCAAACTGGCTTTGCGAAAGCCCGGTCTTCAATCTTGCTGTGGCAACCGGATTTGTGGCAATGCAGGTTGCCCGTGCAGCTTTCCCGGCCTTCATTTCTTTCACGGACTTGAGCAACTTGTTGCCAATATCTTCGCCTGTGAGAGGTTTACTAGCCATCTTCAATCGTCTCCTTTACCTGTCTCAAAATGTGGGCAGGAATATTGCCTTGTACGCTTTTGGCATAGATCACCAAAAGCCAGATTTCCTCGCTTTGCAGGCGCAGAAAGTAAATCACCCGAACGCCGCCCCGCTTGCCGGCACCCTGCCTGGACCAGCGTACTTTTCTGCAGCCGCCGCTACCGGGGATGACATCACCCACTTCCGGCCGCTCCGCAAGCCATGCACAAAAGGCACCGCGCTCTTCCTCAGTCCAAAGCCGGTTGGCATCTTCTGTGAAGGTGGGCGTTTCGATGATTGTTAGCATATTCGAAGTATACGTCAAAGACGTATAAAGGTAAACCGAGGATGGCAGTTCGATTTCAGCAGGAAAGAGAGGGTTGAGGTGTGATTGATGCAATCGAAATCCGCGAGCTGCTGTGGGAATGGGGCAGGGCATATCCAGAGATCGTTGGGGCTGAAGTCAGCTGGCCCCGCATGGCAGCGTTTGGGCGTGAGGTGGCCTCTGGGCACCGGGAGAATCGTGTGGGCGTCAACCAAGAGCGCGCTGATAAGACCAATGAGGTGGTTAGCAACTGGCTAGTAGTGATGAAAGCCCACATCCATATTTCGTCAGTTGCGGAGGAGCTGGATGTGTTCTGGCTGCGGTACAACCGTCGCTGGGAGCTTCAGGGTGTGGCCCGAAAGCTCAAGCTGAGTAAGACCAAGGTCAGGGACTACTGCAAGGCGATAGAAGCAGAAATCACCATCCTGTACCGGAGGTGGGCAATGATTGCCTGACCAGGGAAATCCTACTCGCATCACATGGATTTCAGTTCTTCGATCAATTCCGGGTGTTTATCGATCAATTTGAGTAGCGTCGCCTGAGGGCCTTTTGTTCCCTCCTTTTCCCAGCGCTCGTAAGTGCGCTTATTCGCCCTGAGCGCGGCAGCAAACACCGTTTGAGACATGCGTAGCTTCTTACGCACGCGGCGAATCTCTGCAGGCTTAACAACGACCTGCGGCTGCTTGGTTATCTTGTGTGTGCGCAGGGTCATCTTACCCTCACGTTCGTGCCGTAATGCCTCCATGCCCTCCAGCATCTCTGAGAAAATATCGCGCTTGGCCATGGTTACTTCCTCGCCTTGATTTCACTTTTCAGCATCTCTTTCAGGATCTTCCTCTGATCGGAGGTTAGATCGCTGGCTTCATCCTTGTCGAATAAGGTGAATAGCCAAAACAGACCTTTCCTACTGTACCAGTAGTAGATGACCCGAATTCCACCACGGGTGCCTTTTCCCCGACGTTTATCGCCAAAGCGGAGCTTCCGAAGTCCCCCGGTACCTGGTATTTCAACACCGGCTAACGGGTTATCTAGCAGCTTCTGCTGTAGAGCCTGGAAACTATCATCGTTCAGATAGTCATTGCGGAAGCGCTCAAAGGGCGGCATTTCGACAAAGATGGCATCCATGTGCATATCATACGCAATTTGCGTAGCTTGTCAATGGCTACTAGAAAGTGCTGATAGATGAATAATCAGGTGCCATCGACATCCTGATAGCTGTATGAAAAATCAGTCTGTATGTATTGACAGTGCGCACTGGAATTGCTATTTTCCGGTAAGCTGTCGCAGAAGTATGCACGGCTGAGCCACTCCTCCCTTTGAAATCCCCCTGGTGGGTTGATCCAGGGGGGCTTCAAATTTAATTGTTGAAGCTAAATGTAAAATTTCTGTAATCAGAAGCTGAGCATTTACGTCTTAATGTATTTCTTCCAGATTGTCTTCCTAATTCTAGGAGAAGAAATTTTAAGACAAAAACTTTTACTTTAACAGATTATCTCTTTTCCAGTTACTGACCACCTGTCGTAGTGTCAATCCAAGTGATGTCACCAGCAGTAAATGGTGTAAATATGCTATCAGAATTTGAAAAAGCCTCCGAACTATAGAGGCCGATCAAACTTTGAGGGGCTACAAAGTCTGGAGTATCTGCATAAATCAATGTGCCTGCATCTGTAGAGGATGAAATCGGGCTCGGAGATATCAAAGTGAAGTTAACAGGAATGGTATTAAAATAGTCATCGTAATTAATATTATTAATGTCGGGGCTACTATTTATAAAATCTACGACACTTATGGTAGCTCCATTAGAAATAGTTGCAGTAGCTTGGAGCAAATTATCGGAGAGTTCACAAGGACCACAGCGCTCGCCCCAGCCTTCTAGTGTAAGTGCATCAAACTTAAAAATTGCTGCAAATGAACCTAGCGATGCCAGGCTCCTAAGAGCGAGAAGAGGTGCCCGTGCGTGGGACAGTCCGGGTGCTGCAGGGGGAATTGGTGAAGATAGTTTATATAATAAGAGAGTATTGGCGAAATTTAAAGTTGTGAAAGCTGAATCTATAGTGAATAAGCTACCATTATTATTCCATTCTTCACTATCAACGCGGACTGTTTGAGCATTGCGACAGGTGTTGTCGGCGACTGTTAAAATCCACTCTTCGTTGATGATTGCACCGGTGCAGAGAAAATTATTATTAGCACCAATCAGTGCTACGGTTGCTGATTCTTCTCCTAGTCCAAACTCTATAGACCGATCCACTCCATTAATTAATGCGTGAGAGGCTGATGAAAGGCCTGCTGTTATCAGGGCTATACTTCTTAAAAAATTCATATATTTCATGGTTTTCCTACGTTTTATAACTTTGCTTTTTACAGCTTTAATTTCATTCCGCTTCATGAAAGCTTAAGTGCACACCTACAAAGGTATTTCTAGGGTGTAGCAAAAGGATAATGAATGTCAGGAGGCATAAAAGTATAAAAAGGGAGGTATGTGACAAAAGTCACTTTAACGCAAAAAAGTTATAGAATCGTGATAAGTTGATGAACTTTTAAGCAGATATGATCAGAGAGTCGGAGTTGTTTATCACAATTTACAGTTTTTTTTAGGAGGACATGTTTTTTAATTGTCAGGGAATTTTTTAAAATTCGTATTAATTCCTAGCCCGCCTAGTGCGGGCTTTTTCATTTCTGGTGATCCCATGTTCAAGAACGATTACTTCACGGGAGAGGAGTTGGCTTGCCGTTGTTGTGGCAAAAACCACTTCTCGGATGACACCTTACGCCGATTGATCAGGGTGAGGGAGCGGTTTGCCAAACCGATGGTGATCAACTCGGGTTATCGCTGCCCGGCCCATTGCGCCAAGATCGGCTCCACCATGACGCATACCACGGGGCAGGCGGTGGATGTGTCTGTGTCCCTGAGCCGTGCTTATGAGCTCCTGAGTATTGCGATGGAGGAGGGCTTTACTGGTATCGGCGTGAAGCAAAAGGGCGCTCATGGCGGCCGATTCCTTCACCTGGATGATCTCGAACCTATACCGGGTGAGCGTGCCCGGCCCACAGTTTGGAGTTACTAATAAAAGAGGTACTGTTGTACTAGCGTCGCTTGGCGAGGTTAATTTTTGGCTCCACATTTGTGGGTTAAAAAATTAACCTGGGGTTCATTATTGTATGATTTTAGGTTACTTAAATTTGGCAGTTTTGTGCTTCAGGGATATAAATTAGCTGCCTTGCTTACGGTTGTT
>NZ_JBFLAB010000085.1:0-10126 GCF_040742695.1 Microbulbifer discodermiae
GGTCCGCCTGATGAGGCGGAAATGGCCCAAAGATACCGAGAATCCAACATCAAAACCGATAGGATATCTTTGTTTTATCCTATTTTTGAAAACTGAAAGTGGCGCTGTTGAAGAATTCCCTGATTTTTCAACAGCCTGTTAAGGCACTCTTTCCGGAACTTGCCATTAGGGGTTTCGATTTCACCTTCCTCGGGGGTGGTAGACATGACTAGAAACTGCATGGACTGGAAAATGGGGAGCAGATCGAGGGCTGGGAACCTTTTTGCGCTGTGAAATGCAGATAAAAGCTAAAATTAATAAAATCTGTTGATTTAATTGTTTTTTACAATGAAAAGATCGCACGAATGTGCCGTAAGAACTGAGATTTATCACAGTAGGAACGTGGTTGAAAAATCACTGCCCAGACGGCGGACCTTATGCCCGAGCCATTCAATTGTGGGGGAGTTCAGTGCAGATCCCAGCGAAGAAGCCTGGAAGGGTTTGGCTACTTCGTGACCTGCCTCCAGGCGACCTGGTCGGTGAAGAAACCAATAGTTCAGCCATTTTAGAAGGCCGAAAGGCGCAGCAATCGAGAGAGTGCTCTCCGCAGGCATGCGAAACACCTGGTAGATTCAGCACTTTAGTGTTCGCAGAAGCAAGCTCGTGGGTGGCCCTAACAGCCTCGGAATCAAAACAGCGGAAGTTGGTCGGGGATAGAGGATTCGAACCTCCGACCTTACCGTCCCGAACGGTACGCGCTACCAGGCTGCGCTAATCCCCGATGAAGTCGGCGCGGATAGTAGCGGTGAGTTCGAATTTTGTAAAGAGGTGGCAATTACATCCCAAGTAACGCCTTCGGATATGTTACCTCTAATGCTCCGCACAAAAAGGACACAAATTTATGCTAAGTTATTGGTTTTTAAGTGTTTATTCACCCAAGGATACTTAGCTCTGGAGAAAAAGCCCATAGGCCAAAATCCTGACAAATCGAAAAATTAAGGAATAAAAACCTTTTTATTGCAAGTTTTTAAGTCGAAAACTTCAAAAAAGTCCTTTATTTAGAGCAAAAACGTTCGGTGAAAATAACGAATTCAATCTCCTCCCGAGCCAGCCTTGTCCAGGCTGGTCAACTAACAACGCAGAGGTTGTCCCCTGCCAATCAACAATTCTCTTTTTCGCTGACCCATCCATACTCCGCAAGGATAATAATTAGACAGCCTACCAATCTCACTTGTACGTTTATCATCTGAGCAAGCGACCTCCTCATAAACTCCTTACCATTGGAATCAGATATTCCGCCATAAGTAATAACTAAAGGCTTGAAATTGGTAGCTTCACCGTACGCCGGTGCAAAGGATTCCCGAACCTTGATCTTCGAATAAAAATTATCCGAGATCCAAGCGGAAGCTCAGCATACTATTGCAATATAATTGACTCGGGTGTGAAACAAATAGGCGTAGGCGCGCAATTTTGCATGAACAGAAAGAGTTTTGATAAATTTCTGAACAACGCTCACTTATGGAAATCTAAGCTAGCCCTATCCGCTCCACGCACACAATACAAAGTCATTTTTCCAACACACATTTACAACGAACCAAACAGCCTCCTTCAAACCATCTAGTAATTCCTTCCGCTTAGCTGGCCATATCGGCAAGGATCGCTCGATAGGCAACAAAGTCCCAAATTGGCACCGAAGTGCTGAGCTGCTAATTAACAAACTATTTTTTCGTTGATCGACATAATTACGCCTATCACTTAAAATAAAAATTAAATCTTTGGCAGCCACAAAATAGACTTTCAAATATTTGCATTAAACTTGGCGGAAATTTACTCATAAATTTGAGAGATTTCACATTAATTTCACAACAAAACTTAACACCTTGATGCTAATATTGGCGGTATCGTAACTTTCCAAGTCGCGATACAAAAGATTCGACATACAATAAGGTAAGGAATATGACTCCAAAAAATCTATTGATGGTATCAGTATTAGCACTAGGCCATTTTTTCTCATTACCTGTGCTATCTGCCGACATGACATGTCATCTGAGTGTGAGCGGAGGCAACGTAGTTGGCAACGGCACCTCCTACTGTTTTGGTCAGGACTTTAGTTTCGGCGGCTCAACCTCAGGGCGATGGAGTATTATAAACATTACAAAATCTATAGATAAAATTGACTGGAGAAAAGGCTGCAGCGCAGGCCTTTCATGCACTGTAACTGTTCATGCGTATACAATCAACAAGGGAGAGGCCTACATTCACTACGATGATGGCAGTATAGAATTTGTGGAAGCAACGATGGAGTATGAAACAGGATTCTAAGAACAGCGACAAATATCGCGCTCCGATCATAAATTTTCTTAGCGGGAAAACCGCAATATATTTTTGTAGCTTTTACCGAGAGAGTGAATATTCTATTGCAGGAATTTACCAAAGTAGGTGGGCGGGGAAACGCAGTATTCCCCACCCTTTCTGTCCATATTAAACTTGGCCTTGAAAACAGTATCCAATGCGCACACTGCGAACAGTATTCTCTTTGCAGAGAAATCGAAACTGACTAGCAATGAAAAAGTTGATTTTAGGGAAATCTTACTTCCCAAGCTTAGAATGATTGGAGGCAACCTTCAATATTTTTGAGCCTTCCAGCGTTCTTCGGGGCAGTGCTAACGCGTCGATACAAGCCTGATTCCCAACGCATAATCTCTAAATCAGACTACGGCTTCAACTGTTATAGATTGTGCTTATTAGTAGACTCCAGATATTAAAGTCCATATCGCTGGTATTAGGAGTCCGCATCTTCGCTCTTACCATTCGGAATAATATGCACTGCCAGTGTCATGCCAGTCGACGATGAAGTCGGCTCGAAGTTCTAAGGAGATTTTTGGCGTCAAGCCTCCGCCCCTGATATCCCCATTCATCTAATCTGTACCTTTAGAGGATATGTTGTGCCTCTGTCTCCAGGTTTCTGCCGTACAGAACAAGCGAAACTGATCCGACCCACACCAGTACTTGCGGATGAATTTCGCCAAGCAAAGCCTAGCAGGCTGTTGAAATTCGAAGAATTTCGACGCCTGCTACCGGAATATGGATATTCCGACAAAATCGGCGACGCCTAAGTCGTTGATTTTGTGAGAAAAGTGAAAATCACATTTTTCGCTTTTCGTGTTTTGAAACAGGCAGGATGCCTTTTTCAACAACCTGCTAGAGGAGTAACCGGATGTCATACCGCGGATCCACAGCTACTGGCGGGACCACCGTCATCTACAGGGCTTTCACCATCTTCTCCACATTCCTCACTTTGATGATTTCCGAGCCTGTTTACTCCCAGCAGTTTGACGCCCCCTTTTACGCGCTGCAGAAACGACACCAGGATCAATGGCAGCAGGAGGATAAGCAGATAGAGCGGAAACTGGCTGCACTGGAAAAGCGGTTCAAAAAAAAGCCCAACATCATTTTCATACTGACCGACGATATCGGCTGGGGCGAGCTTGGGTGGCAGGGAGGTGGCAAACACCGCGGCACTCCGACACCGACCCTGGACCGGATGGCCTCTGAAGGCATGCGTTTCTGGGCCGCCTATGCCGAACCCTCCTGCACCCCCACCCGCATTGCCATCAATACCGGGCGCCACCCGGTCCGTACAGGGCTGCTGAGTGTACTTTGGCCGGGGCAACCCGAAGGCCTGAGCCCAAAGGAAGTCACCATTGCCGAACTGCTCTCCGACGCTGGATATCACACCGCAATGTGGGGCAAGTGGCACCTGGGTGACGCCCCCGAGCATGCGCCGGAAAACCAGGGCTTTGAGCAGTCCTACTATGGCCTTTTCAATGGCGCCCCGGATGCCTGGCAGGACTCACAGGCAATGTACGAGACCCCCATGCCGGTCAATGCCGCATTCCACGATTTTCCCGGGTACGAGGAATATGCTGAGCGGACAGGTATCGACCTTTCCGTCGCCGGCTATATCGGTGCTAAGGGCAAACCCCGCAAGCCCATTCCAGGCTCAGCGGGCAAACTGGGTTTTGGTCGGCAGGAGGCCTTCGAGAACGAATCCAATCGCCAGATGCTGGGCTATATTCGCGACAAGGCGGGATCAGACAGACCCTTCTTCATCTACTGGGCCAGCTATGCACTCCAGATTACCGGAGCCAAGGCCCACCAGCAGGACGCCGGTGTCGACAAAGTGAATGCCCAGGCCTCGATGATGGTCCTGCACAATAAGCATGTTGATAATTTGCTCAAAACGCTGGAGGCCGAGGGGATTGACGAGAATACCCTTGTGGTCTGGTGGAGCGACAATGGCCCCATGTACGCCTACTATCCCACCTCCGGGTATACACTGCTGCGCGGTGCCAAGGGCGATACCCTGGAGGGGGGCGTCAGGGTGCCAGCCATGGCCTGGTGGCCGGGCATGATCGAGCCGAACCAGGATCCGGTGGATATCATCCATGTCACCGACCTCTTCACCACCGCCGCCTACCTGGCCGGAGTCAAGGAAAAAATCCCCGGAGATCGGGTGACGGACGGTATCGACCAGACAGCCCTCCTGTTGCTGGGCGAAGGGCATGGTCGCCGCAACTATATGATGCATTACAGTGGGCCCATACTCGCAGCGGTGCGCTACGAGGACTTCAAAGTCCACCTGACTCAGCCCAAAGGCGGACTTCCCGGCATGGAGTTTTACAACGTCAAGCGGGACCCCGGGGAGAGGTATGGCAAACTCTATCCGGGCCTGTTTGCGGTTGCACCTATCCAGAAATTCATCGATAGCCACGACGCGCTGATCGAAAGGTTTCCAAACCGGGATCCAGCGGAGTCGCGGGCCAAACAGCACGATTAACCGGCCGTTAGCCCCCTATCGATTGGTTACCCTCTTTACAACCCCACTCGATTCGCCGGAACCGCCTGTTATTCAGCGGCTTGAGCCCGGCAGCAGGCGAAACTCGTCCACCGGCCAACTCCTAATTCTCCGACCGCCACAGGAGTCCGCAGGAACAGCGAGCCAGTGAAGGGATGGGCCCTTTTCATAGCACCCAACAGCTTCATAGCGCAAATTGTCGACCTGCCCTGCCAATTACCATCCCAAGCCCCGCACCGGGATAGAGCCATCCAGTCGGCCATTTTGGTACCCGGACAATTGTCTGGGGTCCATGGCACCGGTACCCTAGTTTCCTGTCCAACCCTGCAAGTCTTAAAATCTATAGGGCCCCAATGTTTCGCCACTACCCGATTCTGTACCTTGTTGTTGCCGCAAGCTGGCTTTTCACAACGGCGGCCCATGCCGCCAGCAGCGAGGGGTTTGAACTGCTTTACCAGGTGGAGATTTCGCCGGAAACCGGAATGGCGGAAGTTGCCATTCAACTCCAGGGCAAACGGCTGCCCAAACAACTGGTTGTCCACTTCAGGGGAGAGAGATACAGCAATATTGAGAGCCAGGACCCAATCCAGGTGGACGGGGGAAAAGTCAGGTGGACACCGCAAGGCAACCGGGCCCGGCTCAGTTATCGCTTTGCCATCGACCATCAGCGCTCCTCCGGTGGCTACGACTCCCGCATCACCGATGACTGGACCATTTTGCGCAGCGACCGGCTGATCCCCCCAATCTCCGCCACCATGGAACCGGGCCTAAGCGCCCGCGCGTCCCTGCAGCTCACCCTGCCGGACGAGTGGACATCCGCGCTGCCCTATGAAAAGCTGGACGACAATGTCTACCGGATCAAGGATCCGGAGCGCCGCATCAAGCGCCCCAAAGGATGGATGATCGCCGGCCGTATTGGCAGCCGCCAGGACATGATCGCCGGTACCAATACCAAGGTATCCGCCCCCCTCGGAGAAAATATTCACCGCCAGGACACTCTGGCCTTCCTCAACTGGAATCTGCCTTATATCCGGCAGGTTTTCCCCGATTTTCCCGACCACCTGCTGGTGGTGACCGCTGCGGACCCCATGTGGCGAGGCGGCCTGTCCGGTACCCGCTCCCTGTTCATGCACGCCGAGCGCCCCCTGATCAGCGGCAACCGCACCAGCAGCATGATCCACGAACTGGTACATGTGGCCACGGGTATCCGGGGAGACCATGAAAGTGACTGGATAGTGGAAGGCCTGGCGGAATTCTACTCACTGGAAATACTGCGGCGCTCCGGTGGCATCAGCCAGTTGCGTTACGATGAGGCCATGGCCAGGCTGGCGGAATGGGGCCAACAGGCACCCAGCCTCCTAGTGCCAAGCTCCTCCGGCGCAGTTACAGCCAGGGCGGCAACCCTGATATATGCCCTGGATAAGGAGATCCGCGCGGTGAGCCATGGCGCGGCCAGTATCGACGACGTCGCCCGGAAGCTGGCGGAGACCCGTGGAGAAGTCAGTCTTGCGGGATTTCGCCAGTTGGCGGAGCAGGTCGCGGGCGGGCCACTGAAAACCCTCGACAGAGACCGCCTGGGCGGAGAAGGCAAAAATACCGACAGGTAAATTTGGCACAAAAAAAGCCCTGACGACGGGGGGGGAGAGCGTCAGGGCCAAGACCATTAGGAGTGAAACTTGGAGGATTTCATCCTTACTACGCAGCGGGCAGCAGCTCCTCAGAGTTGCCCTACCGGCATTACTAAACACTTTGGGGGGAGCATGTGCTAGCCAGTTATCAAGAATTATCGAACAAGGCCAGGGAATTGCCAGTCGAAGTCCCCCAACACACTAGAATAAATGGGAATAGCCATAGCTTAATCTATTCGAATTCCTATTAACCAAAGTGAATAATCGAACTAAGCAACCTCTCGTCCAGCCCGGCCCCCGTCATACCCCGTAAAACGCCTATCGCAGGCGCCTGAGGCCGTTTCTCTTGACTATTCCTGCGCAGCACCTAGAATAGCGCCTTCTTACGCCCCTAGAGGCGCGTAAGTATAGGAAAATGCTGGGATTTTTTCGGTCTACCGGTAGAATCTGGAGCTTTTTCCACCTCACTTTTTAGTGGGGTTTAAGGCTAGGTGGCAGAGTGGTCATGCAGCGGACTGCAACTCCGTGTACGCCGGTTCGATTCCGACCCTAGCCTCCATCCCCTTCCCGGCTATTGTCTGCCAGGCTCATTCAGATGCCAGACATGCCCAGCTCAGCCAGTGAAACCCGCTGGTGAACGGGACAGGAGGAGCATGGATTAGAACCCAGCGTGCCGTCGCTACAGATAAGGTGGCGTATCCCGCGCCTATGGCGTTCTAAATCGACAATGCGGACGTGGTGGAATTGGTAGACACAAGAGACTTAAACCAACTTTGAGTGCCCTGAGGGAAACGTCAGGAGTAGAACTGCTCAAATTCGGGGAAAGCTAACGGCTGCGCTGTGAGCCCACGCCAATCCCGAGCCAAGCCGACCCCGGAATGCTACGGTGTCGGAAGGTGTAGAGACTAGACGGGCAGCGCCTAAAGCCGTTGTAACGGCCATGGCGAAGGGATAGTCCAGGCCACAAACGACGCCTGTCGTCGGCGGCGAAAGCCGTAGAGGGTATGAAAATCTCTCGATCTTACGATCGTGCGGGTTCAAGTCCCGCCGTCCGCACCACCTTTTTTATACAGCGCCATCATCGCGGCCCCCAATCCAACCTACCCGGCGCTTGCCCCTGCATGAGCATCGGGCAGCTCGGACAGGCCGCTGGGTAACCCCACCCCCGCCTTTCTCAGTTCAGCCTTGCATACCCCCTGGAACATTCGCACCAGTTTTACCGCAAAAGCGAAATCGTTGCATAATCTGCGGCACAGTCATGCCCCCAAAGCGAGCCGACAGCAGTTTTTCACCCGGTGACCGGGGAGATTTTAGGACCAATCCCCACTGGGGCCGGACCTGTCTCAATAGGATACCCATATGAACAAGCATGAAAAAATCAACTATGTGGAATTCCCCTCGACAGATTTATCAGTCACAAAGGAATTTTTTACGGGGGTCTTCGGTTGGACCTTTGAGGACTTTGGTCCGGATTACACCGCCATTCAAAATGCCGGACTGGATGGCGGCTTCTTCAAATCAGAACAAGCGGTCTCGACGGAAAATGGCAGCGCGCTCGTTGTGATCTACAGTAATGCGCTGGAGGCCACACAAGCAAAAATTGAAGCCTTTGGCGGAAAAACAATTAAACCCATATTTTCTTTCCCCGGCGGTCGCCGTTTTCATTTTAGCGACCCCAATGGCAATGAATATGCCGTTTGGTCCGATATCAGTGCATAGCCGCAGGAACCAGTCTGCAACAGCAAACTGATACAGCTTCCCATTCGGCATCGGGGCCTGCTTCTGGACGGCCTTTTCTTCACCGGCGCAAGCCGGGCAGCAAAGCCTAGCAGGCTGAGTAGATTCCAAAAGCCCAGCCCCAAACATTAGGGGCTGTTCACACTAACTGTGTTGGCCCTAGTGGGCCATGCGGTTAATTAGGTGACACATTTTTGGCTCGCCGCACTGAAGCCAGTATCGTGTCGGCGCTCTTTGTCCATTTAAATGGTTTGGCAAGATCGCGGTTATGAACACGAATAAATCGCTGCAGCTCGGCCTTCAAGTCCGCCACGTCGGTAAATATGCCTCGGTAAAGAGCCCGCCGTTCGAGCTGCGCAAACCATCCTTCGACGGCGTTCAACCAGGATGCACTTGTGGGCGTGAAATGGAAATGAATTCTAGGCTGGTTGGCTACCCACTCTGTGACTTCTTTGGTTTTGTGAGCGCTGAGGTTATCCAGCACAATGTGCAACTCCTTGTCTTTCGGTGTCTGCCGCTCGACCTGTTTCAGAAAGGCAAGAAATTCCTTGGAACGCGATCTTTTCTCGACGCGACCAATCACTTCGCCAGTCAGAATATTGAAGGCTGCAAAGAGCGCCGCCGTTCCATTGCGCTTGTAATCGTGGGTGCGACTTCCAATGCACCCCGGGGCAAGTGGAAGCCCTGGTTGAGTGCGATCGAGTGCCTGGATCTGGGTTTTCTCATCGACACACAGCACCAAGGCATTGTCCGGCGGGTCCATATACAAACCAACGATATCCACCACCTTCTCGGCAAACTGCGGGTCATTGCTGATCTTGAAGGTTCTGAGTCGGTGTGGTTTCAGATCTGCAGCGTTCCAAATTTGCCTAACCTGCCATGTGGTAACACCGGCGTACTTCGCCATCAACGAGACACTCCAGTGAGTGGACTCATGAGGAATGCGGCTCGTCGTCAATGTGAGAACACGGTTCACAATCTCGGCGTCAATTACCGACGGTCGCCCTGGCCTTGCCTGGTCAAGCAAACCCTCCGGGCCCGATTCGATAAAGCGCGTCTTCCACTTGTGGACTGTCTTGCGAGACACGCGCTGGGCCGCAGCCACGTCCATCACTGGCATGCCTTCCGACAGAGCCAGAATAATCTCAGCTCGAGTAATTTGACCCTGCTGAAGCGAGGTGCTGCGAATCCAGCTTTCCAGGGTCGCTGCATCATGAGCGGTAATTGTAAAAACGTCAGGAGTATCCATGGGGGCAAGTATACGTGAAATCAAATCACGTAACCTTATTTTCCGCATGGCCCACTAGTACATACAACCGGTTGGTGCTCTTTGCCAACCCACGATAACGAGCCTTGCTGTAACCGAACATGCGTTTGATATAGAAAAACGCATGTTCTACCTTCGCGCGTACGCTTGCCTTGGTCGTTTCAGCTCGCTCAATGTCTGCAAATTTTAGCTGCTTTCGCCTACCAGGCCGCATCGCAATATGCCAATCCAAATTCCTTGATGAGAGTGCCTTACGGTTTTGTGCACCTGTGTAACCCGCATCCGCCCAGACGCGTTTTTCTTCTCCATGAAGTAGCTTGTCCGCCACATTCAGATCATGCTCGCTAGCTGGTGTGGTTTCGATACTGTGAATCAGGCCGAGCGATTCATCGACGCCAATGTGCATCTTCATACCAAAGTGCCATTCATTGCCCTTCTTTGTCTGGCGCATTTCCGGGTCGCGCTTACCGTCTTTGTTCTTTGTCGAACTCGGGGCTGAAATGATACTGGCATCCACTGGGGTAGCCTGATTTCTCCGGACAGTCCCGATTGTTACCATAGGCAATTGGGAGTATGTAATGACTATGAGAAAGACTTATTCAATAGAGTTTCGTTCAGAGGCCGTAAAGCTGGTCCTTGAGCAGGGCTTGACGCAGG
>NZ_JBFLAB010000086.1:0-9617 GCF_040742695.1 Microbulbifer discodermiae
TACAAAACAGCGTTTATGACCTGTATATTCGGTATTTTGACGTTACCTCGCTGTAAAGGCAGCAGGTGTTCGATAATTTTGAATTGCGATTTTGTGATTTCCATAAACGCAGATTTTATCAAAATTAGTGTTAACAGGCCCTAAGGTTCATAAACCGTCCGTAACTTGTTCAAAAGTTTCAATACACAATACTAAATCGTTTTAAGCACTGATCGTATCCTATGTATTGTTGAAATCTAATATTTTTACTGCTTTTTTCTCTCTTATTTAAGTACTTACAGCTAATTTAATGTGAAATTAAAAAAGTAAGAAGAGCATCAAATTTTTTAAATTACAAGAAAATAATCGTTGACGACTTCTGATGCAAGAGAATATAAATTTCTAGCCAGCAGTAGGAAAGTCTAAGGAATGTCTGACTGGAATCTCCAACCTGGCTTTATTTAACTATTAATAGATTGGAAGTTTGTATGAATAAAAAATCCAAGATTAAATTAATGGCTTTAAGTTCATTATTCATTAGCAATTATATTTTTGCCAGTGGTCCCCCTGAGGTACCATTTCAAAGCTTATTTGTAGAGGGTGAATATAGTACTGCTTATCCAAGCAATCGGATCTATGCCAACGGCAGAATGCAGGCTGAAGTTGATATTTTTTATCAATTAAAAGAGGGTTACACGTTTATTGGGGCAGACCTTAAAGAATTGTATAGCGGGCAATCCTTTGAAAATACGGTGGTCTCCGATGGCTACAATGGATATACTAAAGATACTCGATTAGGATCCGGGACGCCTGCCTCTACGTCTTTACCTTTAACCTCAAGTTCAACTTCTACACTATCCACAACTCAGGTAGTTAGAAAGTATCTCTCATCTTCATCTGCGGGTATCATACAAGTATGTGTTGAAGCACAAGCGCGTAACGACAGCACAAGTGAAATAATCACGCAAAGTACTTGTGAAGGCACGACCAATAATGCCTCCATTTCCATAGAAAAACTCAGCCCAACCAACTTTTCTTTGTCAAATTTCATAGCGAGTAGCGCTGATGGTGACTGGACTGACGACTGGATCATCTGGGCTTATACATATCAACCTCAAGGTTTTACTCTACGTAGGGTTTGGGATGAAAATGGGCTTAGATTAAATCAAAATCAAACTGATTTTTTCGTTGATTCTGGAATTAACTATGCCCCCTATAAATTATTGGCTAGCTATCATCCGGATCGACCCAACCAGCCTGCACAGGCCCATCTCAACGGTTCCAGTTCGCTGTATTGGATTGAAAATGGTGTCGTCACCAGCAGGTTGGAATTCCCATATCACGATCTAACTAACTATACCTACCCTGCTCCCGGGCCTCTCTATATAAAACATCCATTCGATTATAACTTTAATACCAATGAAAATATAACTTTCGTAGCAACTTATGGAGGTATCTATAAAGGAGATTATCGCACCGCCTCTCGCAACTACGCAAACATGGGTTATTTATTTCCGGGAGTGATTAGAGAGGGTTTATTAACGGATTTAGAACCTGAAGGGAAGAGGGTTCATTTTGAAGATAACTTTGGTAATCGCGGGTATTTCTCTTTTACACGGCGTGACCTAGGCGATTATTTTGGAAATGGCTATTACCGGATAGATGTCGGTACCGGTAATTAAAATCTTAATCTAATGCACAAGGGTAAGTATCGTACTTACCTTTACATTACTTGATATCGAAGGTTGTAACATGTCAATCACATCCAACGCAAATAATTTCTCCGAATTTATTTCTTCCGGTGTCGACCCAAGAACAGGAACTTATTCTTTCTCAATTAAATTGTCGGAGTTCTTGTCACACAAAACAGTAGGGGTCACATTTTCTTTGATGTTGCATTATAGTGCCTCCAGCTCAAATGATATGGGGTTCGGACGTGGGTGGGCGTTGGCTCTCAGTCGCTTTGACCGACATTCTAATAATCTTTCCCTATCGACGGGGCAAAACTTCAAAATTGAATTCAATCGGACGACCAATGAATATGATATTCCCTATCGAAAACTGAAAGATGTCAAGGTTTTCTATGATGATTCAATGAGTGCGATTAAGGTAGTGTATAAGGATGGACGCCAGGAGTTCATTGACTATACGACTGGAACAATGACTAAAATGGTATCCAATCAGGGATTGGAAACACATTTTAGTTACACCGACTACAATCAACAAAAGGTATTGTGGAAAATAGCGGATAACGCAGGACGTGAGTTAACTATTGATACCTGGTCTAGCCCATCAAAGGTCACCATAACGGATAATGTTAACAATTCACTATATCAAAAACTGGAAGTTACAAAGGCCAATAACGGGATTTATCAACGTCTTGCTTCCGTAGTATTACCAGACATGGAATCGACCTTTTACCTAGAGTATGAATATGCTGCCAGTAATGGATATGACTTGATCACCAGAGTCACTCATCCTACTGGAATGGTTGAAAGGATGACCTATTTGCATAACGGGCACAGCCTGCCTGAAGATGCGCCCATTGCCAGCGCTCCCTATATTACTGAACACAGAATACTACCAGGAGCGAATCAATTTCCTCAAGTAACCACTTATACCTACTCAGATAAAAACTATCTTGGATTTGCTAGTGAGCGTACATTTATAGCCGGAGAAGATACCTTATTTAAAGCACGGGCAGACTATGAATATAGCAGTACTGAAACGATAAATAATAGTCTGGCCATAACACGGTATTACAACAAATATCATTTGCAAATACGTGCTGATTATCGACGTAATGGAACCTTATATCGGCAAGAAAACAATCTATATTTTGCTGAAACAAATGTCGCTATTGAATATCAGCCGGCTACGTATACCCTCCTTAAAGAAAGCCGTGTAACACATTATGAGGATGGTAACTCTAGAGTGTATACCTTTCGGTACAATTATGATGACTATGGTAACCAAGTCTACATTCAAGAAAGTAATGGGGATGAAGTTTCACGCACTTTTTATTCCAGTAGTGGGGAGGGCGAGAATTGTCCGGCAGAGCCTAACGGTTTTGTCTCTTTCCTTAAGAGTGAGACTATTCAACCTGCTGTTACCACTAATGGTGAGGTCGAGCGTACCACCACCATGACTTACCAATCTCTACCCAAAATTGGAGGCGGTAACTTTATTGTTCTGAAAAGGACTCAGAACTATTTAGAAACAATAGATTACACTTATTTTAACGATGTTAGTGCATTGCAGCATGGTCAACCCAAGAGCAAGAGCACGACTGTAAATAACCAAACTTCAACTGACAGTATTGTTTACCAGTATACCAATACTACCTTAACGACCACGACAACTGTCACCACACACGATGGCTTAAGTGCTACAAATTCGGCTAAAATACGGCTTAGTGATGGTCAGGGGTTTGAATCTACCAATACTGAAGGTGTCAAATCCAGCGTTGACTATGACAGTTTAGGCCGAATCACTCAAAGGACATCGGCAGTTGGTACAATTAATGAAACCAGACTGGCTTATGTCTATCGCGTTGGGGCAGGTCTGAATCAGTTAACTACTACAGATAGTAAAGGCAATCAACAGGTCGAACGCTATAATAATGCAGGAAACACCATCAGTGTTTCTCAAAGCGATAGTGAAGGGATGTTGCGAGAGCTATCGACATTAAATTACAACAACTTTGGACAGCTCATTAGCCAAACAGATTTGGACTATTTGCCAGGAAACAATACGCTATCACTAATTACCCAATACGAATATGACCTTAGAGGTGAAGTTAACAAAATAACACATCCCGATGGTCGTGTGGAAACTATTACTCAAAGCCCGGTCAGCCTCACTACTCGGTACGATATTAGAGGCCTGATGTCAGAAATCAGTTTGCTTGATTTGACGGGACAACTGATAAGCAAGGAAACACTCGACAGTGCAGGAAGACGCTTAGCTTATACCAGAAATACCTATGACGGTTTCGGTAATCTGCTAACCGTCACTGATACAAGCGGGCATGTAACTGAGTATGCTTATGATAGTGCCGATAGGCCTACTCGCATAAGACGAATGGTTGATGGCACTAATGTTGACATAACCACGGAATATGCCAGTTTTTCAAATGATAATTTACCTGCGTCTATCTATGTAAATAATACATTGATAGGATCAAGGGTATATGATGGTCTATTGCGGATTACCACTGAAACCTCAACCTCTGGTACTGAACAAAGACACTATGATAGCACTTTTACTGCACCATCGAGTGTCACTACAGCCAAAAATGAGACACTAGAGTTCACTTATAATAAAAACTTGGAGGTAATAACGCACTCAAGTGTCAGAGGGCAAGCCGACCTCAATGCTACCTATACTCATGATCCGCTGACCGGAGCGGTTACGCAGCACCAAAATCTTAATAGTAATAGCCAGTATGTCTATGCAAATAATGGTACATTGTTAGAAGAAAGCGCCACATTTAGTGATAATGTGCTGCGCCGTTGTTTATATACTTATTCCCCTGCCGGACGATTACTTGCTAAAACCGATTATTTTGGCAATAACACACTTTATAATTACGATTCTTATGGTCGCTTAAGCCAGATAAGCAGTACACAATCAGGGGTAACCACCACCAGTATATTCACCTATGACAACTATAGCCGTGTCACCCGCTACGATACCGCGAAAGGTAGTGATATGGTTTCGGTAAGGATAACCTTGAATGATATTGGTTTAGAAACGCAGCGGCAAGTCTATCTTAACGATCAACTTGATTTCTCATTGGCTCAAAACTTTAATGACGATCTGCAGATCAGCGAAAAAATTTACCAGCAAGGGGGAGAAACTACGACGGAAAACATGACCTATGATGCTTTACATCGGCTGACTAATTATCAGTGTACAGGACCAAACGCTCCTGCAGATGAATTTGGCAATAGTTATCAACGGCAGCAATTTAGTTACGATATCTATGGCAATATTACACGAGTCATTAGCACCTTTGAGGATAGTTCAACAAACACCGCGCAGTTTGTTTATGATGCGATGGATCCTGTTCGTTTAACCGCGCTCTCGAATACTCATGGTGATTACCCAAGTTCGCTATCCTTTGAGTATGATCTTGCGGGAAATTTACTTAACGATGAAAAGGGTCGTCGCTATACCTACGATGCGTTAAATCAAATGCACTCAATCTCCGATGGTGAAAATAATGTTCTTTCTAATTATAGCTACGATGGGACGGGTACACTGGTTTCTCAGACGCAAAATAATGCCTTAATATATCTTTATTATCAGGGCGAAGAGCTTGTGAATGAATTATCAGAATCGGTTCATAGTAGTTACCATAAGATCGGTGGAGCCGTTACTGGAAGAACGGTATCATCAGATAATTTCAATCAGCACCAATTTTTGCTGCAGAATGCCCAAGGCAGTACCCTCACCACATGGACGAAGCCACAAGGTAGTGAGCAAAGAACGAAAGCTCGCAGAAGTTATACTCCATATGGCGAAGGTTAAGGATAAATTATGAAAAACCGTGATAAATCATTTGTTCCGTTCAATACCGCTGGTAAAACAGCAGTGAACAAGTCAAGACGTACCTTTTTAAAACAATCCAGTATTGCAGCAGCGACGACAAGCCTTGCCTCGCTTGGTATTGCCACTTCACGGCCTGCACGGGCTACAGAGCAAAGTGGATTCAATCGCTTATCGACAAATTCAATGGGATTTAATGGCCATCGCCAGGATCCCGTGAGTGGATTTTATCATTTAGGTAACGGTTATCGTGTATATAATCCTGGATTAATGCGATTCCATGCCGCAGATACGATGAGCCCTTTTGGTAGAGGCGGCATTAATAGCTATGCTTATGCATTAGGTGATCCCATCAACTTACGTGACCCAAGTGGCCACTTTGCGCTTATCAGTTTGCTCATAGGTGCCATTATAGGCGCGGTGATTGGAGGAGTGGTTTCCGCTGCGGTGGAAGGAATCAGGGCGGCCGCTACGGGAGACGAATTTGATTTCAAGCAAGTATTTATCGGAGCGGCTCTCGGCTTTATCAGTGGAGGATTTGGTGCTGCAGCTATTGGAGCTAAAACAGGGGTTCAGGTGGGCATAGCGGTGGCGGATGCTGTGGTTTCGGGTGCTGCCGATTTTGGATTGAATGTGGCCGCAGGTTCGAACCTTAGAGACGCCGGTGTGGGCGCTGGAGTAGGTGCTGCGATTGGGTTAGTGACCTTTGGCTTAGGAAAGGGAGTTGGTACCGTGGTCAGTAAAATAAGTAGAAAACTTGTGCGACACAATAATCGAATAGGATTTTTACTATCCCCTAAAAAGAGACCTAAACTAACAATATCTGTAGACAAAAGCCACGAGATACTTAGAAATCAAGGTGTTGAGTATGTTCATGGTTCAAATAGTGCTAGTTTAGATGGGCTGACTAAATTCAGAGCTATTTTAACTGCGGAAGAGATAGACGGGACACCTTATTTTCATCGAAATGGCGGATTAAATTCAGGAGAGGGTGGGTATACTTTTAGAAATTTATATAAAAACCAACCCATCTCACAAGGTGTAAGCCTCAATACGGTCGATAACTATAGAGGCTCACTACTGTATGCTGGTTACGGCTCTGAATCTGGTGAACGTTTTCCAATTTTGTATGGGCTGGACGGGAGTACTCCAATTACCAGGCCCAGGCCTACCGGTATAGATCATCCAATAAGCTCTGGTGGTATTAATATAGATCGGATTGCCGGTATCTATACGGACGCAGCAAATATTAACAATACAAAAGATTTCCTGTTGTCAAGAGGATTTGCTCGTTTAGCAAATGTTGTGAGGCCCTTACCCTAAGAAGATTAAATTCCTTTGGATTGACCTGTACACGGGATTATTTTGTTTTCTACGGTGACTTTGCAGGCTGAGTTGGCTTTTACGTGTGCGAAAAGTAGGTCGATATTAATATTATGGATAAAGGCTTTATAGTCAGAGTACACAAAGATTGACAAGGTTAGTTAACAGGGAAAATAATCAACCTGTTTAGTTTAAGCTATCGTAAGCCAAAAGCTTGTAACTTAAATCGTATTTCTGCTCATGCCTGTGAATTATACATCGAGGAGTACCATGAGCAGAACTGTGGATAATCAAAGTCTCGCACAATAGCTCAATGGAAGGTGTTCAAGTTCTATGTCAGCCAAACACTCTCATAGACTTACGATGCCTTAGATAAAATACGTTCGTTCTTCGATGGTGACAATAATGTCCTTTCTAATTATAGCTACGATCGGATTCTTTAACTGATTTCTCAGATGAAAAATAACGCCTTAATATAGCCTTACTATCCGGATGAAAAATTTATCAATGAATTATCAGCATCAGCTCAAAGTGGCTCTCATAAGGTCGCCGAAGACATTACTGGGATTAACTGTATTATCAGAAAATTTCAATCAGCACCAATTTTGCTTTAAAACTTCAAGTCAGTACCCTCACCACATGGACGAAACCACAAGGTAGTGAGCAAAGAGTGAGCGCAGACAGAAGCCATACTCCATATGGCGAAGGGTAAGAATAAGGGTAAATTATGAAAAACCGTGATAAATCATTTGTTCCGTTCAATACGGCCGGTAAGACGGTAGTGAACAAGTCAAGACGTGCCTTTTTAAAACAGTCCAGTGTTGCGGTAGCGACGACAGGCCTTGCCTCGCTTGGTATTGTCAATTCACGACCTGCACGGGCTACAGAGCAAAGTGGATTCAATCGCTTGTCGACAAATTCAATGGGATTTAATGGCCATCGCCAGGATCCCGTGAGTGGATTTTATCATTTAGGTAACGGCTATCGGGTATATAACCCGGGGTTAATGCGATTCCATGCCGCGGATTCTATGAGTCCTTTTGGTAGAGGTGGCGTAAATAGTTATGCTTATGCATTAGGTGATCCCATCAACTTACGTGACCCCAGTGGCCACTTTGCGCTTTTCAGTTTGCTCATTGGTGCCATTATAGGCGCGGTGATTGGAGCAGTGGTTTCCGCTGCGGTGGAAGGAATCAGAGCGGCCGCTACGGGTGATGAGTTCGATTTCAAGCAAGTATTTATCGGAGCGGCTCTCGGCTTTATCAGTGGAGGATTTGGTGCTGCAGCTATTGGTGCTAAAACAGGGGTTCAGGTGGGCATAGCGGTGGCGGACGCTGTGGTTTCGGGTGCTGCCGATTTCGGATTGAATGTGGCCGCAGGTTCGAATCTTAGAGACGCCGGTATAGGCGCCGGAGTAGGTGCCGCGATTGGCTTAGTGACCTTTGGCTTAGGAAAGGGAGTTGGTACCGTGGTCAGCAAAGTAGGTAGAAAGCTTGTGCGGCAAAATAATCGAATAGGCTTTTTGCTTTCTCACCCTGGTGCAGGGTCTAAATTAGCATCATCTACAAATGAAGGTAATATTTCTAGAGGAAAATTCACCTCACAGCATATTAATAATGAAAAAACATGGCACTTAATTGAAAAAGATGGCAATCATTACTGGGCTAAAACGAGTGAAACAACACATTTTGATATTTCAGGAAATGCTTTAGAGAAGATTATCAGAAGAAATTCACTATCTGATGTTCATTATTATACGGGGTCTCATGGCGATGAGTTAGGAAATAACTGGGTTAACAACGTTAGACGTAATGATCTTCTTGATATAAATTTTTCTAAACTTGACCGTTTGGGATTTCCTTACTTTTTCTCCAATTCAAAAAGAAAATTGTATGAACATACTTTCTCATCTAGTTACACTGCTGAGTCATTCCATAAAGACTTAAGCAGACCTGGACATCATGTATTATCATTTTGCTATGGCTGTTATGATAGTGAATTTTTAAAATTTTTAAGAAAATAGACACTCACGATTTCAAGTGTAGTAGTTCAGACGGGCTGTTGAAAAACAGCCCAATCGATGCCACCCGCTTTAGATTTTATGTCAGTGCGGTCAGGTAAAACTGAATTTGGTTATTTGCCAATCCTCGGTATTCGGTCCGCCGGATACAGTGGTTATCTTTCGTCTCTCCGAACAGCCCTTGCGCTTTCCAGACACGCTCCGTCAGTTTGGATTTGAAGAGTCTGGTACTTTTCCCTCCGGCGGATCTTATCTATATGGCTCTGGTGAAGACTTCCGCATACGAATTACGCATATCTGCGCGAATTGCAATGGCTTACCGGAGGGGGATTGTACCAATCCGATATCGGCCGCTGACAGCCTTGCAGGCCTGGAAGCTCGCCATCTGAATCCACTTGCTAGGGCCTGTTAAGGAACCTCCGAATAACTCACCTATCGCTACGGCAGTATCAGTATTTTCTGGTGCGGGCCTGAATTTGACCAAAACAACCCTGAGATTGTTTGTTTTTTCACCTGGAATCTACTTCTCAGCGGATTCCAGGTGCACTGGCCCTAAGCCAGAAGATATTTTTGACTGCGAAGCAGGTTTGACAGACCAGCTAGTGGGCCATGCGGTTAATTAGGTGACACATTTTTGGCTCGCCGCACTGAAGCCAGTATCGTGTCGGCGCTCTTTGTCCATTTAAATGGTTTGGCAAGATCGCGGTTATGAACACGAATAAATCGCTGCAGCTCGGCCTTC
>NZ_JBFLAB010000087.1:0-9361 GCF_040742695.1 Microbulbifer discodermiae
GTTTTTTACCGGCGTATCGGCAGCTAAAGGTAGATGGTCATTGCGCAGTAGCTCCAGCGCATGGCGGAAGCTGACGCCCTGAGTTTTCATTACCCAGTCGATCACGCTGCCACCTTCACCGCAGGCCCCCAGGCAGTGCCACAGGTTCTTGGCCGGGCTCACCACCAGTGACGGTGTGCGGTCGTCGTGGAAGGGGCAGCGGCCCAGATAGTCCTTGCCTTGCTTGCGCAGCTCCACCCCGGACTGCTCCACCAGTCGGACCAGGGAGACCGCCGCCTTGATCCGCTCGATCAGCTCATCTGCCAGCCGTGTCATGCTGATTCTCTCCATTTTGACTTAAAACCCGTCAAGGCTCTTTTAGGATTTTATTTTAGTATCCTTTGAGATACTATTGTCAATAGGCATTTTTGGACAGGATTACTGTATGGCGATCTCCATCACATGGTTACTACCCATGAACTTCCCCGCCAGACTGATCCGGTACCGCAAGGCCGTGGGCCTGACCCAGCAGAGCCTGGCAGATGCCGCCGACATCCATGTAACGCAGATCAAGAGGTACGAGGCCGGTAGCGCACAACCTACCCTGGAGGGGCTGGTCAAGCTGGCCAAAACCCTGCATGTGAGCATCGATGAGTTGGTATTCGACGAAGACGAGCGCGGTCCCAGTGACAGGACCCGGCTCCTGTTCGAGGCCATTGAGCGGCTACAAGACGAGGAACAGCAGGTTATTCGGGAGGTGCTCGAAGGGATGATCTTGAAGTACGAAGCCCGGCGCTGGACTCGGGCCGGATAAGTAGCTAACCACAACTGATATGCGAAGCATCAGTCATGGCTGATACCGATCAAGGTCAGGGTGACGGAGGGGTGTCTCGTACTACTGATAAAACCGTAAGCTAAAAAAATACTGGCCCGAAAAGTGGGCCAGTGTTTGATTTGACAACCCCATTGCAAAAGAGTGCCTGCCAGATTGGGAGGAATTTCAATTAATAAAAATCAGCTCTTGACCTTCCGAGATATTAATTTTAAGTCTTTGTCCGGCTCTGTATAATGTATCAATCCTAGCTTTTGGAAATTAATCAAGATCCCTTTTTCAAGATAACCCCATTCCTCTTTCGTAAATCCTTCTGTGTACTCATCCCTGTCTATCGAGCAAACAACAACTCCATCATTAGAGGCTAAGTTTACCAAATCACCAAGTATCGCTTCTTGCCCATCTACATATCGCATGAAAATAGCCTCACTCAATTCATAAATGGCTCAATCGGAATTGCACCCGGAGGCAGTGCCGATGGACTGACAGCCCCTTGCGCTTGCCAAAAGCACTGACAGTTATTTGGATTTTGATTTGCTCTGTAAATATTATAGTGCGACCCTGATATACCATGTTGCACTATGTCATCTGAAAGTACATCTAAAGGGCGATAGGCTATGGTGCCAGCTGGCACAATCCGCCCGCTTACCGTTTTACATGGTGGGCAACCATCATCTTCTTTACACAGCTCTTCAATAGAATCAGAAATCGCATCCCCCAAGTCAGAGAAGAGTTCTTGCGCTGCTTTGTTACCAGAAAGTGCCCCAACAATGAGCCCTACACCAATTAAGGCATCAACAGGGTTAGCAGCCTCTGATTCAAGACCATTAGAATCAAAATAGCTAATGGGGTTACCGCCAACGTACCCAAAAGTATTTATTCCCCCGTCCAACCCAATCGGATCACTCTGTAAATACCTGCCAGTGGAGGGATCGTAATCCCTAAAGTAGTTGTAATAGCGTGGCGCCTCCTCTCCTTTGATCTGCCCCGGAAAACGCAGGTTGACTGCGGTCGGATTGGTATCGTTGTCCGGGTCGGCATCCGGTGCCGTGCGCCCAAAGGCATCACTGTCCCAACGCCAGACAATGGCTTCGTTGCTGTTGGTACCAATGCGTGGAGTGTTGAGGTGGTCGGTGTGCAGATAGGTCAGAGTGGTGCTCTGTACCTGGCCATTGCTGTAAGTGACCTGGACTTGCGCGACCGGCATGGTGTCCAGGTAGATATAGTCAATCCGGCGCTGGATGTCGGTGCCGTTGCTGGCGTACCTGGTTTCACCCAGGTATTGGCCGCCCAGGCCATAGTGCAGCAATGCGTCCTCGGCCTTGTCGGTGCGTACCCGCTGGCCGATGGCGTTGTAGTAGTAGGTACCTTTGAGTGTGCCGCCTTCGGTATAGGTTTTGAGGCGGTTGGCGTGGTTGTAGCTGTACTGCTGCTGTCCTCCGTCGACGCTGATGGTGTTGCCGGCGGCATCGGTCACCCAGGGCTGGCTGTCCCTTTGGGTGAGGCGGTTGGAAGTGGTCTCGTGGTTGTAGGTTGTGGTGCTCGGGGTACCGCCGGTATTGGTGGCGTCCTTTTGGGTGCGGTTGCCCACTGCATCGTACTGGTAGTCGTTCTGGCCGGCGATATAGCCTTCGCCGGTGAGGCGGTTCAGATTGTCGTAGACAAAGGCCCTGTCTTTGTTGGTATCCAGGCTGTCTGCGATACCGGTGATGTTGTTGGCCAGGTCATAGGTGTAGAAGTCGGAGCGGACATTGCCGATGCCGCTGGCGGTGACGGTTTCCAGGCGTCCGTCCAGGTCGTAGCTATAGCTCTGGGTGATGCCGTTGCCATAGTCCATGGAGGAGATACCGCCATAGGGCTGGTACTGGATATTGCTGACCAGGGTCTGGGCCGTGGCCTGGGCATTGTCCTGACTGCTGATGGCGCTGATTCGACCCAAGGTGTCGCGGCTGTAGCTGACAATACGGCCGGAGGGATATGTGATGCTGGTGATACGGCCCAAGGTGTCATAGCTGTACTGGGTGCTAAAACTCCAGCTGGCGATGGTGTCGTCCTGTTGGGTGATACGGCCCAGGTCGTCGTAAGTGAGGGCGGTAGCGCCGGCGTCGTTGCTGAAGCCGGTCAGGTGGCCCACACCCTTGTTGTTGTTATCGGTATTGTCATAGCTATAGGTCGCATTCTCGGCGGTATTGCCGGGATAGGTGATGGCGGTGAGGCGGTTGAGGGCATCGTAGCTGTAATTGGAAACTATACCGCGCGCATCGGTGCGGGTGATGAGGTTGCCAGCAGGGTCGTGGTCGTAGCTGGTAATACCGGTATCGGGGCTGGTGAGTTTGGTGAGATTGCCGAGGAAGTCGTACTCATAGCTGGTGGTGTTGCCGCGCTGGTCGGTGACCGAGGTGATACGGTCGGCAGTGTCGTAGCTGTACTGGACCTGATTGGTGTCCGCGTCAGTGACAATCTTGACCCGGCCCAGGGCATCCCGGGTCTCTCCGGTGGTGTTCTGGTTGCCGTCGGTGGTGGAGGTGCGGTCGCCGTTCTTGTCGTAGGCGATAGCCGTGTTCTGGGCGTTGTTGCCATCCACATCGATCAGGCGGCTCAGCTCGTCATAGCTGCGGCTGACAGAGCGCACCAGGGTGGTGCCGTCGGCGGCATAAATCTTTTCCTGCAGTACATTACCGGCGGCATCCAACGTATATTCCATCCGCTCGCCCAGGGCATTCTCCACCGCGGTGAGACGGCGGGCGTCGTCGTATTCAAAGCTGATATCGGAGCCGTCCGGGTAGGCGATATTGGTGACCTGGCCCACGGCATCGTAGGTGTAGGTGGTGACCTGATCGCCGGAAGCCGCCTTGATGGTGGCGGTTTTCAGCCAGCCGCGCGGGGTATAGGTGTAGTGGGTCTGCAGGCCGTTAACATCCTGTACTTTCAGCCGGCGACCGGCGGCATCGTATTGGAGCACCGACTCCACCTGCCCCAGGGCATTGGTGGTGCTGATGCGGCGGTTGTTGGCGTCATAGCCGTAGGTGGTGATGTCGGAAACATCGGTGCGCGGGCCGTTGGCGGTCTCCATCTTGCCCGCTGCAGTGTAGGTATAGGACCAGTTCTTTTGCGTGACGGCCGCATTGGTGCCATGGGCCACCAGCAGGCTCAGTGCCCCCGCGAGCACGGATTGGGTATAACGCATAACAATTCCTTTCTACTTATTGTTGTTCAGCAATCAACAACTATTAGTCGGTCGATCTATCCGGCCACTCAAGGACTGGGCACAGGTGTGATCTGCTTGCTCAATTGGCGGCCGGCGCTGTCATAGCTGTAATCGGTTACCGACTCCGCTGTGGTGATCTTGGTGGGCAGATTCAAAGTGGGATGCCACTGGGTGGTGATCACTTTAGCCTCGGGCGTGCCAGCCGCCTCGGTACGGGTCAGCTCCCGCCCACGATTGTCGCGGGTATAGGCGGTGGTATTCCCCTCCCAGTCGGTTTCGCTGGCGATAAAGCCATTGGCGTCGTAGGTATAGCCTTTATTGGCGGCGGCACAGTTGGCCGAGGCTTCACCATCGATGGAGACGATACGCTTAACGCCGTTCACATCCCCATAGTGATAGGTGGTCTGCTTGCCCAGGGCATTGGTCAGGCGTCGGGTATTGGCATCCACATAGGCCACATCCACCGACTCGGCACCATTGTTGTGCTCGGTGCGTATGGCCCGCCCCCGGTCGTCGTAGGCGAAGCTGCTGTAGACCACGCCGGTTTCATCGGTGACACCCGTGAGCGCATTGGGGAAGCGGCTGTCCTCGTAACGGAAAACCCGCTGGGGCGAAGTGCTGCCGGGAAAAGTGATGGACGCCAAGAGTCCGTTGCCATTGTAGGCGAACTGGTAGACGGAATTATCGTTGCGGGTGATCTGGGTCAGATTGCCGTCGGTGTAAGCCAAGGTAATACTGTTGCCATTGTCGTCAGCAATAGTTTCCTGCTGGATACCGCCAATATCGTAGCTATAGGTGATGCCCCGGCCCTGTTCATCCTCCACACGCAGAATACGGCCGGCGGTGTCGTATTGCTCGGTACGAGCATCCACCTTCAGGGTCCAGCCGACATGCTGTTGGTTGGTATCCAGGTTCCGGGTTACCTGCCAATCACGATTGGCCTGCGCAACAAAAGTGCCGTTCTCTTCGACAAAGTGCAGATCGCTGCCATTGGGACGGTAGGCAATCAGCCGCTCCGTCACGCCATCGGGCAATGTGTAATGGGCAAGGAAGTAGCTATGGTTGTGGCGCCAATGCTTTTTAGCATCACCGATATATTCCAGGGTTGGGTCCCTGTCCAATGGTAAGGAAATAGGCTGCTCGCCGGCAGGCAATGGCTGCTCGGTATGTACCGTGGTTGCGCCGGTAACGCCAGAGCCCACACTGTAGCCAGCGCCGCTCTTTTGATGATTGCCAAAGCTGTTGTAGCGCCAGGAGAAGCTCAGCGGGAAATCCCCTTCCGCCTCGAAAACGATTTCTTCCTGTCTTTTATGGCCATTGAAAAAATTGATGGGATTGCCGGCCAGGTTGTTACAGCTTTGGGGCTCGGGCGGGGCCACACAGCCTCGCGCAACGCCGTTCCAGGGCTTATCGGCTGGGCACTCTTTTTCACAGAGCCCGGAGGAAGGATTGAATTCAGTAGGAGATTCACATTTTGGAGCTTCACACTCTTTAGTGACGGGATTTAAAATTTGGTTTTCGTCACAGTCAATAAACGTATAGTAATAAAAATTTACATGGTAATTATCTCTATAGTTATCGCTTAGAAGAGTACAGTCATTATAGGATTGAAGGGTAAAAATTAAAGAATTATTATCACGGATACGTACAGCCGTCCAGTAAGCCCAAGCGTCAAAAGGAGCTCCACGCCTTTTCTCGACACCTCCACAATGAGCATACATATTTGCGCATCCTTGCCTTGCCTCGTAGGATGAAGTTGGACCCAGCACATGGTAATTGCAGGTTCCCTGCGCTACTGCGGGATTAATTGCAAAGATTGTCGCAAAGATAAAAGCTGAATGTAAAATAAAGAAACGCATAAATTAAACACAAAGTTGTTATTGTTAATATATTGAGGCAGCTCGAAACTGTGTACGCATATCAGTTAGTCAAAATCAGTGGCTGCCCTTTATCCACTTCAAGCTGTATCCGAAACCACATTTAAGCTCGATAGTCGATGGGCGCCCCCTGCTTTAAAGCGCGGTTTTCTATGAAGTGTCGAACCAATTATCTCACCACTCAGTTCTTAAAGAGAGTTCATACGACTTGTCATTGAAAGTCAATTACACGCCATTACACCCAGAAATTTTGCTAAATTCATCACTCTTAAAGTTTGATTTAAGTCACACTTAGCACCACAAGCGGCACCAGTCATGATGGACAGCATCCGAAAATCGATATGATCAACCTCTAAAAAGCGGCTTCGGTACTCTGCGATGCTTTTGCTGCCATCGCATTGATCCTTTTTTGAATCGCATCCAGTTTTAGTTGCTTGGCCTTACGTGGAATATCTTCGACTAAAATGCGTTCGCGCCGCATGCGTAATTCACTAAGGCGCCGGCTGGCCTGGTTCAGTGGTCCGCGCTGAGCCAGCTTGTCGCGGTGCTCTGTGACAAACTCTGCTCTCTCCTGCCCTCTTAGATCCTTGAGGCTTGCTGCCAGCTGGTTGACTTCCTGTAGCCGCTTATAAAGGTCGTCCGCATGCTGAGTGCTGTACTTCGGCTTGGTGCCACGGTAAAAACTCTTGAGTACCGGAATATCGGTAGCCAGAAACTCGCCTTGATTGGGCTTGTCCTGTGCCCAGGCCACCAGCATATCGGTAGCCGATAGTGCATAGGCCCCCATGGTCCCGGTGTAGCCTGTCCAGAAGTGCTCCATCTGCTTTGGAGACCAACCCACCAGCTGTGCCAGGGACACCATGGTATCGCTGGTAAAGCTGTTGTGTCGGTTTTGGGGTAGCTTGCGCTGGTCCCCCAGGGATTCAATGGGCTTGTCGAAGTGGAAGGAGCGATTGGCATACAGCTCCGCCATCGGCAGCACCGCCTGCGGTATCGGGTTGAAGGCCAACGTATCCACCGCACCATGCTTCATGCTCCACAACAATTTTTCACTGGGCTGATTGTCCAGCACCCAGGTGTGCATCATGCGTTCGGGAATGGTGCCGGCAATAATGCCGATTTCAAAAGGTTTCGGCAGGCGGAAGTGGTGCTCGCCCACAAAGAAGTGCCAGTAAGCGTCTTTCTCCCAGTCCGGCAGCGATTGGTAGCGCTCATCGTCATCATTCAAGAGCGCCAGCACTGCCGAGAACATGGCGATCTTGGCCACCGCTTTGACTACCAGCGGGTCGGCCCGCCAGGTCCAGGGTTTATGCCCCTCCCCTTTCAGGTCGGCGGCGCGGACCAGTTTCGACAGGCCCTGCAGACGGGCATTCAGGAAGGGCACCACATCCGTCAGCACATTCATCGCCGCCCAATTGCCCCGCAGCGAGTAATCCATCAAGTCCTTGGCCTCGAAGGCCGCCTGTGCCTTGGACTTGCCCGCCTTCAGGGCCGCCTTATAGGTGGCCAGGCGATTGGCGTTCTCCAGCTTGTCACCCAGTTCACGATACTTCTGCCAGACATTCTGAACCTTGGCCCAGCCGAACTCCCCGACACTGATCACGCTGTCCATATGGTTGTCGATCTCCGCGCGGGAGAGTCCCTTTTTCGCCAAGGTGCGACGGATCAATTGGGCTGTGGCCTGCGGGTCCGCGCCATGCACATAACCGCCCTGGAAGGAAGCGTTGGTAAACATCAGCTCGCGGTAGTGCTCGTCCTCGGCATAGGCGGCGCTGATACCTTTTAAGGTGTCCTTACCGAACGTAAAGCCGTCTTTATTAATGGCCCAGGCGTGCGCCGTATCGCGCACCAGGTTTCGCAACATAAAGCCCGGGCTGCTGGTCACACCGGTAGTCAGCAGGCGTTTGAACCAGCGGGCGGCACGCATCGGCAACCAGTTGAGACCATCACTGGAGAGGTGCGCCATACCCCGCAGCAACGCCGGATCATTGACCCGATAATAGGCACTCTTGCCATTGCGTTGCACCCGGATCACCTCCGGGTCTGTGGGTGCGGTGATGGCCCATAGTTTCTCAAAGCCACTGCTGTCGAGCTGGTTCAACTCGTGCAGCACCTCCAGTTCCCCGGCCTCCGGCAGCCCCAACTGGTCGGCCACCATCTCCAGGTAAGCGCGGTCGGCCTTGATCCGCTTCACCACCTCCGACCTGGGCACGATCGCGGTGGTGTATTTTAGGCTTTCATCACTCAGGTACTCGGTGTCCTTGAGGTTGTCCACCGTCTTCAGCAGCGCCATATTTTTCATGGCGGCATCCGCCAGTTTCATCCAGTTGGTGAGGATGTTTTGCAACAGGTCATTGGTGGCCGTCTCACCGCCTTTCAGGGCCTTGATACCGGCGCTCTGGTGACTAAGCCCACGCTTGGTACGGGGCGCCAGCAGCCCATTGCCGTCCAGAACCTGACGATAGAAAGGGATATACCACTCGGACGCCCACCGCTTGCGGGATTGCGGGTCGATTAGTCCTGCTTCCTGGGCCAGGTCCAGCATGGCCTTGTTGAGGGCGTTATAAGCCCGCTTTGCCTCCAGGAATTTGGCCTCCCGGCCCCGGTTCAACACCAGCAACTCGGCAATATCCCGCTGGGACAGATTCTTTTCGCGGCCCTGCAACTTCAGTTCCCTGGCTCGGTTGCCTCCCATCCAGCCCAGCCAGGCGTTCAGATCCGGCCCCAGGCCCTTAAAAATTGTCAGCAGTCCCTGCGTATCGTCCCGATACTGCACCACCCCGTCGCGCCACTCGGGCGCCCCATAGTGGAGGATGGCGTGCATGGTGTCAGCGATACTGGATGCCAGACGGGCGCCCACATACCCGGAGCCGGCAAAGTCCCCCTCAGAGGTGCCCTTGCCCGCGGCTTCCTCCGCACGCTGAATACCCACCAGGCCGTCGAAAACGCCTTCGTAGCTGCGCTCTTTCACATTGGCCCAGGCTTGGCGGAGATTGGCGGTCTGGAAACGGGTGATCAGGCGGCGGATGCCCTGGGATTCGGATTTGCCCAGGCCCAGGCGGGCCGGGGCTTCGTCGGTGCCGGGGTCGGGAAGGGAGTATTGAAGCTCTACCAGCGGCCCTGGTAGCTCTCGGCCAAGCTGAGCCAGAGCCAGTCTCCACGCCTCTGGATTTTGCTCTGCCATAAAGGCAGATGTGAGCACCGCCCTTTTAAGCGACGTGCTTCCAAATATCGACCGACCCACACTCTCGGGTTCTCGTTGCCGAAAAGCAACATCGCTAACTCGTGCTCGGTATCGTTGGCCAGATACCAAAGCCAAGTCCTTAACAGGCTGTTGAAAAATCAGGGAATTCTTCAACAGCGCCACTTTCAGTTTTCAAAAATAGGATAAAACAAAGATATCCTATCGGTTTTGATGTTGGATTCTCGGTATCTTTGGGCCATTTCCGCCTCATCAGGCGGACC
>NZ_JBFLAB010000088.1:0-9177 GCF_040742695.1 Microbulbifer discodermiae
CTATGGAAGATATAGAGCTGATCTTCAACCACCGTTACAAGAGCAGGAATATAGATACCTGTGGTGGTGGCGGTGGTGGCCCGCTTTCTGTAGATCCTGTTAGCGAATAATAAGAGATACGCGCCGATCCAATTTGGATCGGCGCATGGATAACGAACCCGGCCTTTTTCCAGGTGGATGAGCCCAGTCTGAACTATTGCAGGTGTTTACGCTAAAGGCACCAAGAATAAAAAAGGAATATTTATGTTGCGTAATCTTTTGCTTTGCTGTTGTCTGCTGATCCCCGTTATTGCTGTCTCGGGAACGGATGAACACACAGCCCTGCAGGCGCCATTCCTCAACCTGCCAACGGGGCCGGGCAGTATCGCCGGGCTGGGTGAAGCGTTTACTCCCAACCTGAATACAGGCACCAGTTCACGGCTGATGACTCTGGTTGTGCCGCCCGGGCGCAACGGTATGGCACCAGAGATCTCACTGGAGTACAACAGTGGCTTTGGCAATGGGCTTGTGGGCTTGGGCCACAGGCTGGTCGTTCCCTTTATTCAACGCCAGACGGATCAGGGCCTGCCCAATTATTCCGAGTGGGGTCGTGCCGACAATCTGGATAATGATCGTGACGGGAGCATCGATGAATTCGATGAATTCGATACCTTTATCGACCACCGGGGCGAAGAGCTGGTGCTGGTGGAGGACGGTATTTATCGCTCAAAGAACGCCAGCGGTTTTGCCCGTTATGAGCGGCTGTCGGAGGGATGGCAGGTCACACTGCCCAATGGCCTGCGCTGGCACCTGGGGCAGCAGTCTGACAGCCGCGTAAGCAGCGCCGACGGTACCTCTGTCTTTGCTTGGTATTTGCAGGCCGTAGAGGACAGCCACGGCAACCGTATCGAATACCATTACAGCAAGCTGGATGACAGTGCCAGGATCTATCTGCAGTCCATCCGTTACAACAGTGATGGCGATATGGCGGTCAATTTCCACTATGAAAGCCGCCCGGATATTTTGATTAACTACAAGGCCGGCTTTGAGCTTAAAACCGCTTATCGTCTGCAGCGTGTGGAAACACAGTTTGCCGGGCAGGCTGTGCGCAGATACGACTTTTCCTACCATCCACTGACCGAATGGCAAAGCCTGTCCCTACTGCAGGAGGTTCAGTCGAGTGCCGGCGCCGGGGCCGCCGCTTTGGCGCTGCCGCCGGAGCGTTACGACTATACACGCTATGACCAGGAGCAGGTGTTCATGACACCTATGCCGGCGGCCAGGCGGGTACCCCTGAATGGCCCGGACATAGCTTTTCTGGATATGAACCGCGACGGCTTGCCGGATGTGGTGAATACCGGCCCCACCAAAGATACCTACTGGCTCAATCTCGGCCCCGGGGCCGATGGCCTGCCACAGTGGCAGGACCATCGCGAAATGAGCACTTTTTCTCTCAGCCGTATCTCGGATCCCGCCGCCACCTGGGCCGATATCGATGGCAATGGTGAGGTGGAGATGCTGCTGTACAACTCCGGCAGTACCAACTATTTCCGTCTCGATGAGAATTACAGTTGGCAGTACAGCGGCAGCCTTGACGGTTTGTATATCCCCCTCAATAGCTCCCGCGCCGCCATGCTGGATATCAATAACGACAAGCGGGTGGATGTTTTTGGGACCACATTGAACGGCAGCAACGGGGTTGTAGGCCACGTGGTGCAGTTAAACCACCCCGATGGCTGGTCGCAGCCGATCCAGCTGCCCATGCCCCCGGGCAGTGGCCTTGTGCGTCTCGGTGATCCCAACGTATTTCTCCAGGACATGAATGGCGATGAGCTGGCCGATCTGGTGTGGGTCGCCAACGGCTATGTCTCCTACTTCGCCAACCGCGGATTGCAGGGGTTTGCCCCGGCGGTGGTATTCGCCAACAGCCCCAATACGCTCTACAACCTGGATTCGGTTCGTATCAGCGACATGAACGCCGATGGACGCGGCGATCTGGTTTTCCTCAACGGGCAGCGGATATCGATCTGGCTGAATCAGGGGTTGGACAGCAGCCAGCATCAGCAGGCGCTGTTTAGCTCGGAGCAGGTGGTAATGCCGCAGGCGAGCTTGTCGGTGGAGGCGGTGCGTCTGGTGGACATCAACGGCAATGGCTCCACGGATATCGTCTGGTACAGCCCCGGACTGGGTGACAACACCTTCTTCTTTGCCGAACTGTTTCCCGACCATCAGCCGAACCAGTTGCTAACCATCGACAATGGGCTGGGGGCGCAGACGACTCTGTCCTACGGCGCGGTGGTGGAGGAAATGGTACGGGACCGGGATGCCGGCACCCCCTGGCCCCAGGGCATACCCGTGGCCATGCAGGTGCTGAAACGGATTGTCGTGGATGACAGTAGCGGCGGCGGCCAGCAGACCACCGAAATGGACTATGGCGAAGGCTTTTACGATGCCGCCGACAAGGAGTTCCAGGGGTTTGCGCTCAGCGAAGAGCGGCGCCTGGGGGATAGCAGTACACCGACACTGACGACCCGCTACCAGTTCCACCTGGGGCAATTGCCCGATGGCACAGAACAGGAAGCTCTACAGGGCAAAATCAGGCAAGTGGAAACCCGCGACGCCCTGGGTGCCGTGTTTTGGCGTGAAGAAAATCAGTGGGAATTGCGGCAGTTACTGCCCGGCTATGCACAGGAGCCGCGCCAGGTGGAATTTGCGGCCATGACAGAGCGGCAGCAACACTGGCTGGAGCGGGGCAGTGGTACGCCGGTCACCCTGGCTTGGGACTACGACTACGACCAGTACGGCAATAACACCTATATCAAAGAGCTGGGCCGCACCGATGGCAACTGGCAGGACGAGCGGATTACACGACTGCGCTACAGTGCCGAAACTGCCTCCACTCAGGGGCACTGGTTCCTGCACCTGCCGATCGAACGCAGCGTCAGTGACCTGTCTGGTCAGGCGGTGGCGAAGGAGCAGTGGTTTTACGACGACGAGAGTTTTTCCGGCGCCAATTTGGGTGTGGTATCCAAGGGCAATCTGACCCTGCGGCGCAGCTGGCACGACGCGGGTAACGCCGGCGCCTATGTGGCTGCGGAGCGCCATCGCTATGACACCTATGGCAACCGCACTCAGAGTTACGGTCCCCTGTGGGGCAGCGAGCCGGGGCACGAAACAGCGGCCACTTACGACCCCCAGTACCACACTTTCCCCACCCAGGTGCAGCTGCACACGGGAACCCAGTGGCTCACCGCCCAGGCGGACTATGACAAGGGCCTGGGGGTCCTCACCGACTACACGGATTTCAACGGACAAAGCAAGCAATATCGCTACGACGTACTTGGCCGCCTAACTGCCAGAGTGGACTCCGGGGATAGCCTCCAGTACCCCACCATCGAATACGACTATCAACTGGCACAAAACGTGGATGGTCATCAGGTCAACTGGGTAGAGATGCGCCAGCGGGAAGAGGGTGGCGCAACCGGCACCATCGACAGCCGCCACTTTTACGATGGTTTGGGGCGCACCCTTATGGTGCGCAGTGAAGGTGAGCAGCCGGGGCAGGTTGTTGTCAGCGACCACAATAGCTACGGTGCCCGCGGCCAGGTGGCGCAGATGGCGCTGACATACTTTGCCCAGGGGCTCGCCTACCAAGCCGGCGATCAGGGGCCCCACAAGGCTCAATACCGCTATGATGCCCTGGGCAGGGTGCGGGAAGTCCAGCAGCCCTATACCGCGCAAAGCGGGGAAGCCGTCTTCAGCCGTATAACCTATCTGCCGCTGGAGCAGCTGCTGGAGGACGAGGAGCAAACCCGTATCGGCGGTTCCCACGCGGGCGCCGCCAAACGGCTGGTCTTTGACGGTCTGCAAAATGCGCAGGGTGAATACCGTTTGCGGCGGGTCGATGAAATGATCGCCGCCGGTACAGCGGGCGGAAGCGGTGGCGCCACCTGGTCGACCTTTTACGACTACGATCTCAACGACAACTTCACCCGCCTGGAAGACGCGCAACAGAATGTGCGCACTATGCACTACGACCATTTGGGACGGTTGCGTTTTCTGGACGATCCCAATCGGGGCAAGCGCTGGCAGTACTTTGATGACGCCGGCAACCTAAGGGCCAGTCTGGACGCCTTGGGGCAGGAGCGGCACTACCGCTACGACGGTGCCAACCGCCTGCTGGAGGAATACCAGCTGTCACCCCGGGGCTCAGTGCCCACCGGAGCAGTCTGGCAACCGGATTTGCAGCTGGGCTCGACATCGCCGGTGGTCACTTATCAATACGACCAGCGCGGCACAGAGAGCGGCGCCTTTCTGCTGGGACGCCTGGCCAAAGTCACCGACCAGGCCGGTTTCGCACAGTGGGATTACGATGCCCGCGGCCGCGTTGTCCAGCGCGAACGAAAAATCCTCGGGCCACAAATCGATAGCCCCCTGTACACCACCGGGTTTGTTTACGACAGTGCCGGGCGGCGGGTAAAACAATTTTATCCCGATGGCACCTGGGTGGATTTTCACTACAACGCCCGCGGCCTGTTGGAGCGTATTCCCGGTGTGGTGGAACAGCTGGACTATACCCCCCACGGTGTTCTGCAGTATCAGGAGCTGGCCAACGGTGTTGAAACCAGCTGGAATTTTGACGAGCGCCAGCGGCTGGCTGGACTGCACACAGTGCGCCTAGGGGATGCCCTGGCGCTGCAACAGTGGGACTACCGTTTCGATGCCGTTTCCAACCTCCTGGGTATCGATGATCAGCGCTCCGGTGGTGTCCTCGACGCTATGGCGGCCGAACTCAATGCCGCATCCCAGGCGGCATCCCTGGCGCAAAATATCGACTACAGCTACGACGACCTCTACCGCCTGACCGGGGTTGCCAACGCCGTTGAACAGTTCAATTACCACTATGACGCCATCGGCAATCTGCTGCGGATGGATTACACCCCTATCGATGCGGCGGGCAATGCCGGCGCCCTGCAAACCACGGAGCTGCGCTATGGTGGCAGCAGCGACAATAGCAACAGTGGCGCTTTCAACCGGGTTGGCCGCGGCGGTCTGCCCGGGCCCCAGGCGCTGAGCTGGGTCGGGGGGGATGTTGTCTACGATGACAACGGCAACCAGATCCAGTCCGGTGACTGGCAGTACCAGTGGGACCATGACCAGCGCCTTATGGCCGCCAGCGATGCCCAGGCAAGCGACCAATACGGCTACGACTATCAGCACCAGCGGCGCTTTAAAATCACCGAGCACAGCGGTGGCGCCCGCGATGTCACCCTGTATATCGATGCTGAAAGCGAGGTGCGCGACGGCCAGTTGCTGAAATATATTCACCTGGGCCAGCGGCGCATCGCCCGCAGCGGCCAGGCAGGTGAGGCCTTTGCGCCCAGCGAATACTATCTGCACACCCATTTGGGTTCCACTTCGCTGACCCTGGATTCCACCGGCCAGTTGGTGAATGCCTTTACCTACAAGGCTTACGGTGAACTGGACAGTGTCTTAGGTGACAGTGCGGCGGCCCCCTACGGCTATACAGGCAAAGAGCGGGATGAAACCACCGGCCTGGGTTACTTTGAACGGCGCTATCTGCAATCCGCTTTTGGCACCTTTATCAGCCCGGACCCGCTGCTCAACACCGCCGCGCGCTTTACCGATCCCCAGCGCTGGACTCCCTATCGCTATGGGCGTAATAATCCGATCAACTATGTTGATCCCAATGGGGAATCGGTCGTCAAACTGGGTGTCACAGCCGGTAAAATTGCGATTAAGGCCTATAAGCAATTCCGCAAAACCGGGAAGCTGGATGCCAAGTCGCTAAAAGAAGCTGGTTTGGATGAACTGGTAGGAATTGCGGATGACCTGAATACGGTTTTTCTTGACGACAAGGCCGGGTTAGGGGATAAGCTGGCCGCCACTGTAGATCTACTGGCCGGTACGGAATTTAATGATGGTGAAATTAGCGATCTAAGAGGATTGGGAAAATCCAAGAAGACAGGAGTTGCTACAAAGGATGCACCAGTCTCAAAAGCTGATCTATTAAGGCAGGGTAAGGACGTAAACGTTAAAGATGTGAAAGAAGCTCGGCAGATCTTGGACAGCATGCCTGAACTACGACCCGGGCCTGGAAATGTTTCTCCTGGATTTAGAGATCGTAGAAATTCGTATCGAGGTGATTTGATCAACATAAAAGATCCGACAAGTTCAAAAATTCACGACCGCGGCAAGCACGCTAATCAGCCGCATTTTAATATCGACATTCGTGACAAGGATGGTGTTCGCCAAAAACCTGCTATATTCATTGACGATTAATTAATACATAGGTAAACCACCGCCTCTGGCGGTGAGACTTGACAGGGCTCTGCCGTTCAGTCGTGCAGGGTAGAGAATATGGCCTCCCATGAACCGGCAAGTTCTATTAGGAGGCCATATGAGAGATTGGCAGAGCCAAGCCCACGTCAAGCATTATTGCAGGTATCACATAGTATTTGTCCCGAAGTATCGAAGAAAAGCGATATTTGGGACTTTAAGAAGAGAGATCGGAGCCATATTCCGTGATCTTTGTCGCCAAGCAGGAGTTGACCTAGTCGAGGGTTATGCGATGAGGGAGCACATTCATATGTTGTTGATGATTCCTCCGAAGTTCAGCGTGGCTCATACGGTAGGGCTCCTTAAAGGCAAGTCGGCGATTCGAATATTTCGTGAGTACATGCAGGTGAAGAGAAATTTCACCGGTAGGCATTTCTGGGCCAGGGGCTACTGCGTTAGCACAGTTGGCTTAGATGAGCAGATAGTTCGAGAGTACATCAAGAATCAAGAAAGTGAGGGGCGTCGTTAAGAGCAAATGAGGTTGATGGGGCTGTAACATAGCCCCCTTTGGGGGCTTTCATCATACCCCCCGCTTTGCGGGTGGTTGCTGATTTTAAGGGTTGCTGGCGATGACGGTTGATGAAATAGCTAATTATGTAAAGTCAGGGTCTCGTTCCTTGGTCTGCATCTTTAGAGAGAAATTAGAGAGGTTGAATCTGTTTGTGATATCTTTCTACATAATGGGTAAGCCTAATGCTTATATTCTTAGTGTGGAAATTGACCCAATTGACATGGTTGATGATGGTGAAGGTTGGGTGTGGCAATCCGAACCTATGGATATGACGAAACTTGTAGGGATTTTAGAGCGTCATCTTAACTTGCCCCTAAGTGATTGGGAAAATGTGACTAAATCTGGGCGACTTTCGTTCTGTGAGGAAGAAATAGATAATGATTGTTATCAGGAGCAAGAAGTTGTTTTTAAGAATGAACTTAGGTGTGGTGAGGTGCTTCTTCCAGGTGGGATTTTTTGGGTAAAACGCGCCGATTAAGTGTTGCAAAGAGGCTGCTGTTGAATAAATATGGTCGGAGTGAAAGTTTGGTGTTCTTAATCTCTTCGTGTAGAAATCGATTAACTAGGTGTTCAATAAAATCTCTACAGTAATAGAAGATTAAGTGAAAAAATTTTACTCCGATCTCAATTGTTAAATCAGACCTTGGTATAGGCAAGGGAACCATTGGTTAAACTTGGCTTACCTTCTCCCTGGAGTGAAAATTTCAATTTTCTGCTTAAGGCACCAAAATGGGCTCTATAGCCATCTTCAGTTTGTAAGAGGATTCCTTTGAGGGAGCCCCATATAACTTTTGCCTGTCCGTTCTCGGTAAAAAGTTTCTGCTTCGGCCAGCCGTCACTGTTGGAATAGGTGCCCAGCAGGTTTGGCGGAACTGCATCTGCTGAGACCACCTGTTTGTGGGCAGGTGCAGCCGACAATTCGGACTGGATCGACTTGGTCAGGCGTTTTGAATCCTGCTGCAGCAACTCCAGTTTGTTGCTTTTCTGCAGTGCAGAGTTGTAGACATAATTGGCCAGTATATGGGGCAGGGTATAGGCTATATCCTGATTGGTAAAGGCGATGACCCCGAGCTGGTGTTCCGGCATAAAGGAAACATGAATGCTATAGCCGCCGTAATTCCCAAATCTGGTCAGTAGCTTTTCACCATTGTATTGTGCTATATCCCATCCCAAAGTATAGCCATCCCGCGGGTAGGTGAAATAGTTTCGGTCCTGCTCCACCTGTTTTGTATGAAGCAATGCAAAAATATCCTTTTTGGAAAATTTAGTGTAATCCCGGTTTATATTAGCCTGTAGCCAGACCGCCATATCCCCGGCAGTGGAAGCAACACCGCCGGAAGCATGCATGGTTTTATCGGTTTTATGATGGTCGTAATCGAAAATGGTGCCATCCTTTGCGGTGGTAATTGCGGGGAGCAGTTGTTTGGCTGCCGAAATATGGGTGGTGGTATTGGTCATTTCCAGTGGATCGAACAGGTATTCCGACATTAATTGATGCCAGTCAGAGTCTAAAGCGGATTCGGCCAGCATGGTGGCCACAATAGGCCCTGTATTCGAATATCTAAAGCGGTTATCCGGCGCGGTTAGGATACGATGGTTGAGAGACTGTTTCAGGTCGCTTTGATCTGTATAGCCAAGAAAAGCGGACTTGAAGGTATGCTGTACGCTAGTAAAGCCAGCGGTATGGGTCAACAGGTTTTTCAGAGTAATCTGCTTTGTATTTATTTTTTTATTTGTAATCAACTGTTTGTCATAGGCGTGGATACTTTTATCTAAGTCGATTTTATTGGCAGCATCCAGTGTCGCCAGCAGGGTGGCGGTCATCGCCTTGGTATGGGATGCAATCAGAAACTGGGTGTCTTTGCTGATAGTGGTGCCATTCCTGGAGTGGGTGGCAAAGGAAGCCAGGCCGTTCTTGTCCACCAGCGCCACAAAATGAGAGCCCACCAATTGGTTGGTGTCGGCCAAATCAATCAATAGCTGTTGTATTTCGGATTCCTGCGCTTCGCTGAGCGCGAGGGATTCGGTGCTGAAAATCAGTCCGGACAGAAACAGGATGATTGATAGGTTGCGCATAAATTGGATATCCATTTTTCTTGTAGTTTATCGGGCCTGAAAATGTATTTATGCCGCACCGATTAGCTGGATTTAATCTAGGTCTTATTCATAGCGGACTTTATTTTTTGTTAGGGCCTGTTAACACTAATTTTGATAAAATCTGCGTTTATGGAAATCACAAAATCGCAATTCAAAATTATCGAACACCTGCTGCCTTTACAGCGAGGTAACGTCAAAATACCGAATATACAGGTCATAAACGCTGTTTT
>NZ_JBFLAB010000089.1:0-9157 GCF_040742695.1 Microbulbifer discodermiae
CACGAAGCTCTCGAGGTGTACCGTTGTAAAAAGAGCTTCTTGAGTGATATCAGCGCCACGCATGTCGGAGTAAGACCTAGTTTTTATCGTACGAGAATTTTATCAAAGCCGCTGATGATGCGGGACAATTTCAACAGCCTGCTATAGGGCTGATCCCGCTACAATAGCCTTCATTGCATCCCCGCGTTCGATATCTGACAATTAGTTTTACCTATTGAAGAGCATCAAAAAGATGCCATCAAGGACTGCTTTATGGCAGCTACAGTTACACCTAGAAATAACTATTTATTTTATAACGGAACCATACAGAAATTCTTGCGATAAAACGCTAATAGTGTTCAGCAGCGCAGCCCTGCTTTAACAATACCAATTCAATTCCAGCAGTTCCGATTTGACTGTATTCCTGTATTGAACTGACGCCGCCCCATGAACTGTGCTTTTCGCTTTCTCCATGTAAAGAAGTCGCTTCAATTTCAATTTTTACTAATTCCGGGATAAACGCCAAAGACGTAGGCCCTTCAAGCATTTCCTTGTATTTATCCGACGTTGCAGGAATTATTTTAATATTTAAACCCGTACCATCAGGTAACTCAAAGAACTTATTGGGTTCTTTTGTGGCCGACCAATAAGTATTGAACCCAGTATCCTTAGACTTTAATCTAACAAATTGTTCTATCTCACCAGTTTCAAAATTACAAGCAAAAGTCAGTGGCGATATCAATGAAAAAGCTATTGTTTTAGGTATTTTAATTTTCACACTCTTTTCCTCAAAAGTACAATTACTTTTCTACAAATCCGTGAAAATAGCTAAGTTAGTGAGCCGGATTTTTCCAGAAATTTATCGACCAAGCTCGCATGGGAAATAAATAAACATAGGTTTCCAGTGGACTTCAGCCCCTTCGTCAGCTTACGGATATGTTCACAACCTTGGTGATACAACGAAAATACATCGGCCGTGAAAGCCAATCAATCCATCTGGCAAATCAGATTCGCAGTGCCAATCTGCACATGAACGTACGCAATCCTAGGACCATATGCATATATCGCCTCGATCATTTATGTTAAAAACCGACCCTAAAAATCATCGAGTTTACTCTTTACATGAATCCAAAAAATTTTAAGAGATATTTTCCTAATGTAATAGTGTAAGTCACAACAACAATATTTAAAAGTAATATTCAACAGTAAATTGAAGAAAATCATCTTTAGCAGCAAAGAAGGTGATCTCCTGCTGGGATCCAGCTTGAAACATCCACCCTTCTATCCTCCAACGCCAACTGTCATTGAACCTGCTAGACAACTCGAGTCGTCCACTGCGAGTGCCGCTATCATCTAGATCCCGGGCGACTCCTATTAGTGCAGTGGTGCCATTCATATCATTTAATGTGATTCTTGCCCCTAGAAATAGATCATTCTGGCCCTGCGCTAAACTGGCGTTTTGACGAGAATCATATTGATACTCGCCAATGAGATTTAAATCCCATAGGGAATCAAAAATACCAACAAATGAATACTCAAAACCTGCCGTCAACGCTGTGTAGTTGTCCGTCGAATGGCGGTGGTAGCCCTCGAATTTGAACAACCAGTTTTCGTATACGAGCTGTGATTCAAGCCCGACCTGCTCCATATTGGGATAAAAAGGGGCCAGTGCATTATGTGCTGCTGAATATTGTAGGACCGGGTTTCTCTGTATCCCATTAAAATAATGCAAACTGTAATCTATAGAAGTTAGGCGATCGCTGTATCTTACAGCAAAATCACGACGGTTCTTTCCTTTGCCGGACTCGAAGTGAGCTAATGATGGATCAACTACCAGTGCCGGTCTAAGTCTTCCTTCATTAGAAGCATATGGCGGCTCTTCAAAATTCGTTAAAAGAAAAAACTGAAGCGAGCTTTCATTGGTATAGTAAGTATATTGCAACATGGGCTGACCAATTTTTTGCTCAAAGTCCACGCTTGCCAGAGTATCAGTTTGATTGATAACATCGATGATATGCTGAGATTCGGCAACTCCCCAAAACACCTGATCAATGCCCACCTTAAATTCATGTGCATTTAATGTATAAATAAAATTAAATTCTTTAAAATAAAAATCAGATTTATTTTCATCTATTGAGTTTGCTCGCGCATAAGGTTTTATATTTATTTCAATATTATCTCGGCTATAGTATAATTCAGGTTCAAAGGATAGTGTCGCTTCATATTGTTTTTCTTGTTGTTCACCCTCACTGATGTAATGCCGCTGCTCCATATTGAGGTTTCCCTGCATCTCGACAGCATTAACGTTGCTTGCCAATAATATTAAGATCGAAAAATATAAATTAACTCCTCTTTTCATTAACGAACCTTATCCAACCTATTACTTGAAAAATTTAAATCTCCTAAATTCAAATTAAATTCGAACTTTTCAGTTATAAGTTTAGTCGATTTTCCAGTCTGATGATTGATCATCAGTAAATCGTGGGCCCTCCAAAACTTATCGAGATAAAGTTGGTAATTGTTAAATGCCAGTGTCTTTAAGAGACTACCTTTCCGATCATAGAACTCGATTTTCAGTGGAATAAAGCGCAACGAATCTATCCATGCCACCCTTTTTTGGTAGCCCGAAAATCTATCAACGGGAACCTGTTCAACCTTAAATGTATCAATATCGCCAATCTTGTCATCACCCAGGTAAGTAAACTGGTATTTACCCACTTCGAAAGATGATAGGTCCTCGAAAGAAAATTAACTGCCAACAAATGGGCCGGATTTATTACGCGAAGCAATTACTTTGGTACGTTTAAGCGCAGGTAAATATAGCCATTGCTCATCCGCCTTATTAATATGCGAGTGGTTTAAAAATACGGTACCCTTAACATCGCTGGGACGGTCAAAGATAATTAGCGACTTATCGCCGTCATTTGCCACTTCTAGAGTCTTCAGGCGCATTTTTCGGGTACTTTTACCTCCAGTTTGATTTTCTAAAATCATTTTGAACTCCGAGTAGGAGCTATTCCACCCGGTATTCCTGGCTTTTTGATCAAGAGCAATTTGTAATCCTTTTTCGTTTTGAGAAAATCCAGGAAGGCTTATCAAAGATAAGCCGCATAATACAAAGATTTTAAATATATTCTTCTTCACTTCATTTTCCCATTTTTTCATCTGCACCAGCTTGATAAATATAGCTAACTGCTATGTTGTCATTGCTCCGCACTTTATTCAACATTAGTATCAAAGATGGAAGGAATAGGAAGTCCACCAATAAAGCTATGCTGATAGTGATGGCTGTCATGAGTCCCATTTCCGCATTGACCTGCAAGCTTGAAGTAGCCATTACCAAGAAACCCGCAACCAATATTAAGGTTGTCGTAGCAAGAGCGTCCCCGGTGACTTCGAATGAATACCGGATGGCGTCCTGCGCAGAATATCGCAGTTTTTTCCTCGCTTGCTGGTAGCGAGTTAAGAAATGGACTGTATCATCGACTATAATTCCCAATGTAACACCCAATACTACTGAAAGCCCTAAACCGACTTCACCTGAATGTAGTGCCCAGATCCCAAAGGCTACAGCTGCAGGAGTTAAATTTGGAATAAGACTTAAAGCACCAATCTTAACTGAGCGAAGGGCAAACATGAGCAGTATGGAAATCAAGACTAATGCGGTAGTTGAGCCTTTTAGCATGCTCATAATATTGGTTGCGCCAATATGCGAAAACATCAAAGATGGGCTCGCAATTGACATCTGGTAAGGACTATTTAGAGAATCAAAATGTGTTTTTATCTGATTTTCCAGAGCTATAGTCTCGTTTGAAGTGAGATCTTGAAAAGTTACCGTTACCCTGGTCGCCGATTTATCAACATTTAACAGATTATTGGTATCAAGCCCCTGCGGCAATAACATTTCCAATAACAATATATACTGAGCCACTTGCTCCTTAGATTCGGGCAATTTATAGAAATTAGGATCATCTCCATGCATGTTCATATTTAATCGTTTAATCGTATGCGTAATACTATTAATATTATCTGTGTCATCCAGGGTATAAAGCCAGTTTTGAAATTGATCGATGAAAGCCAAAAACTCAGGAGAATTAATGCCTTCTTCCCGCCTGGAATCAAATGACAGTTCCAACGTCGTCATACCGGCAATATTAGCTTCCATATAATCAGCGGCGACTCTAAAAGGAACTGACTCATCGAAGTAGTCTACAAAATCATCGTCCAATTGGTTTTTTGGTAATTGGCTAATCGCCGCTGCCATGCAGACAAGTGTAATAAAAAATATACTTTTGTATTTGCGAATGACAAAATTTGAAAAATAACTCATTAATGAATAATCACGCGTCCTTTTTGGTATGTCAAAAGGAAAAATGATCATTAAAGCTGGCAATAGCGTTATGCTAAACAGAAATGCCAGCATAACACCTATAGCAACCAGATTTCCCAAACCAACAAAAGGTGGTGAATCCGAAAAATTCATTGTAAGGAATCCAATCGCAGTGGTGACGCTAGTAAGAAAAACAGGCCGTAGGTTTGACTCTACACTGTACTTAACTGCCGTTAATTTGGAATCTCCCTTGCGTATTTGCTTTATATAGGATGTGAATACGTGTACACAGTCGGACACCGCTAATGTCAGTATTGCAATAGGTGCAGTTGTAGTGGGGCTGCTGAGTTCGCCACCAAGCCATCCCCAAATACCGATGGTCGTTACTACGCTTACAGTGATGATCACTAAAGAGATAATACTGGCTGATATGGAGCGCGTTATCATTGCTAGCAAAACTAATACTAGCAGTAGCATAGCGGGGATACGAGTTGCTGTATCGGTGACGGCAATATCTTGAAAGCTGTTATTCATCGTTACAATACCAGACAACATAAAATCAATATCTGGATATCTATTCGAAAATTCACCCGTGACGCGTTCCGTTGCCCTGGCTATTTCAGGCACAGCTTCGGTCATATCTTCTTCTGGGATCGTAAAAGTTATATTCACCACAGATGATGAACCATCGGGTGCCAGTATGCTCTTCACCAGTTGAGGCTCCTTGAGAGCGATACGGGCAATATACTCAATGCGCTCTTTGCTCAGCGGCATATCGAGTGGCACAAGGTCTTCAATAACTATAGTATCTTGTTTTGCATAGCTATGTTGAAAATTGCTAAGAGAGTCTACACGTGTGCTGTGTTCAAATTGCCAGGATTGCTCAGTTAGCTCCTGGATGGCCAGTAGCACATCTTCGGAAAATACTGTGCCGGATTTAGGAACTACAACAATGGCAACATTATCACTCTTTGTATAAGTTTTTTGTAAATTCAAAAAATCTTTCAGATAGCTATTATCATCCCGAAAGAACACCTTGTAGTCATTCTTAAAAGGAATACTCCATGTGAACCCCTGAAAAGCTCCCATAGTTGCAGTAATAATAAGCACTAAAGTAATAAAAACAGTAATCCAAGGGCGTGCTATCGAATTAATTACTAACTTATGCATCAAATTATATTCCTGCGAATATGCTGAGTTGGATGAAATACAGAGTGATCGCGGCTACACTTGCACCGATAGCAGCGCCAACAATAACATCTGACGGATAGTGTAAACCCAGCACAACCCGAGATATACTGACTAGAATCGTAAAAGGCACAACTAACAGCCCCCACCATATATTGCTGGATATAAGTATTATACTAAAGCAAACTGAATGCATAGTATGACCAGAAGGAAAACTATATATATCGAGAGCTGACTCAGTAATTTTTATATTTGAAATATTAATGAAAGGTCGCTCTCGTTGGAATTTTTTTTTAATCCATAAATAGACTATGAGGGTTAATAACCCTGCAAACAATAACAAGCCAGAAGTCAAAAATCCGGTCCGCCCTGATATAAGTGGTTGTAATATTATAAGTGCGTACCAAAACCGCCCATTACCCAATATACTAATTGCACCAAGGAATTTGCTCAAGGATGGTATATGATTAAACTTGTTGAACAATTTACAAAAATCGTAGTCAAGTTGTTTAATCTTTTCATATTTATAAATCAGGCTTTCAGATTGCTTTTTTTGTTCTGGATTGTTCAACAAATCCATTTCTTCTTTACTCCACAAAATCCTTGCTCAACGAGCCTAAACTTAAAAATCTAAAAAAACTGTAGGACTTCCCTGTCAATCCACAAAACTACGTAAGTTAGTGGCCCAGGTGTTTCGATAAACTTACCGACCAAACTTCTATTTGGCGTCTCAAAAAAACTATTTGATGTACCCCCTAGCTATTTCAATCAATTTCCTACTGCATATGGCTATGGTAGCCCATAGCTTGCAGTGTGATATCACCCTCTTCAATGCAGTAACATTGTCTGCCCAAAACACTTTTGGAAGTATTGTCCTCCTGCAGGACGTAAAATACTTGCGCGTCAAGTACTACAGCGGCAGCAGTCTTGGGCAAGCTTATACTTCTTGTTCACGCATGCATCCTTTCTACTACTCATAGTGGGTCTCGTCTCGTTGCCTCCCTTGGTCCACCGATCGTCCAGATCCTTCCGCCGCTTGAAGCTTGAGTTTCGCTCAATTGGCCTCGGCAGGTTACTTGCCTAAATTCTCACGCTTCCATCCCGACGATTGCCTTGCTTTTGCTGTAAACCATACTGGATAGCAATTCGACCTATTTTAACGGAACTCAGGTAGTTTTTAGGAGTAACCATCAAATATTTTTACTTTGTCATTAAATGCGTACATGAAATTTCTAAAAGAGAGATTTAGGAGGAGTGTGAGAAATTCTGTCAACGTCAATCAATCGTCACAAATCCTTCTTTTAGAAATTTGGCGTCAGGTTTAATGGGCTTATTTTACTGTGATTCAGGTAATTTTTTAAAAGCCTCATCGACATTCGGTACCACCACAGAATAAAAAATTCATCTCAACGGGTTGGAATGGAAAGCAAGCTGCGGTAGCATCCGCGCTTTTCGTTCTGGCAAAAACACAAAATACTGATTCGATGCTGCACAACTTATCCAGGAATAATCACTCAAGATTTTAACCTAAATGAAAGTTCAACTTGATCAAAGGAAGACAACAGCTACGGACGGATGATATTTGCCAATCAATATTCAGCCGTGGGCTGCGTTCTAACCGCGGGTTGCAAAGATGTCGAACCAAACAAACCCGGCAGTTGATGATAGCCGCAGCCTGGTCATGGGGTGGCCCGGCATCACCTATGAAGGCTGGCAGCGGGTTCGGAGTATACAGTGCGAGGGTTAAAATCGTGAACAAGTTAATTTTGGCTGGCCTAGAATGGAGAGCTTTATATTCATCACGGTTATCTCAGCTCCACGTTCTACTAATAGCAAGAAGAAAGACCAGAATCAACAAGTCCACTCCATGGAAAAGACTACCAATAGCTTTTTGGCATAAAGCTGTACTTTGGCACTGATGGTACTCCAGGAATTATCCATAATCTTGGAACAGCGGGTAGCGCGTTTGATTTTACCACAGAAGTGTAATTGCTGTATGAAGACGCGGAGCAGGTGGCGAGAGAATAAGGCTGCAATGGCGGAAGGGTTCAATGCGCCGGGGGGTAAAGAGGTTGATTGACTGTATAACCCCAAAGCTCCAAAAGCTCAGAGATTTGGCTGCTTAACAAATGGTAGAGAGGATAAGAAAAAAGTTCACACAGGAGTGGAGTGCTCTTTCCGATGTATACAAACTATTTTCGGCTACCGCAAAAATCGGCGCTTCGCCCAGAGAGCTGTTCTCAACGGCTGTGCATAGTTTCGGTACTGAGAATTTACTGGTGGTAAATATTTATCGTTGCCTAGGGGGAGTCGCTAACATCCGAAAAAGAGCGGCGCTTGAGGAAGGGGAATGATTGTACATCTTTACAGAAAATAAATTGTTGGGCAGTAAAGTCTTTTTGACATTACTGTCGTTAAAGTCGTCTAGCCGGATCTGCAGAGAATTCCGATGCGGATACTTTGGCTATCAACATACAAATTCTAGACACTTTGTTAAAAAGAATTTCGTCGAAGTAGGGACTGTTTATGCGATCTTATAACTCTTATATCAATGGGGAGGAGGTTTCTTCTGGTTCATGGGTATACACAATCAGAGCTTCGGCAGTGTTAACCGACACTCTTCAAAGCTTGAAATTAAAACGTAACCAAGAAAAAGGAAGGCGCGATGATGGAGAATCACATCCAGACGTTGCAGCTCGATGTGATATCACTTCCGATGAGCAGTTGATACTTGCCCTGGAGTCGGCTAGAGACGCTTTTAGCCGGTGGTCTGCATTTCCGATGGAAAAACGGTTACAACTTGCCACCAGGTTTCATCAGGAAGTCTTAAAGCGCAAGCAGGAATTTATCGACGTATTAATCGAAGAGGGGCATCCACGGAAATTGGCCGAGTGGGAAGTATCAGGCGTTTTACAGAGCACAGACTCAGCCTCCGTTGCCTTATGGCGAAAATTACTGCTAGAGGAGTGCCAAATTGGTTCACGCGACCTTAAGTTAATGCGCAAAGCTGATGGTGTGGTAACCCTCAGTCCTCCACAAAACGCTGCGGCTTCTAACTCCGTAGGAGGCTTGGCCTGCTTAGTAGCGGGAAATGCTTTGGTAATGAAGGCACCCAGAAGTTGTTCCTATGGTGTTATGTATGTATGGAGAGAAATTGTCGCTCCAATATTGGAAGATATGGGTGCTCCCCCTGGAACTTTGAACCTGGTTTGTGGCATGTCCAGTAAAATAATTGGACGCTGGATGGATAGCCCATTGGTAGACGATATTTTCTTCTTTGGAGGCAGCGAACGCGGCATACAGATTGGTTGTGAAGCGGTTCAAAGGGGTAAAAAACCCATATTGGAACTAGCTGGAAATGATACATGTGTAATCTGGCACGATGCCGACTTGGATTGCGCCGCTGAAGCCCTAACTGAATGTTTCTTTGGCTCTGGCCAGATATGTATGGTACCCAAATGTGCTGTTATTCACCCCGCGATCGCAGATCGGTTAATCGAAAAATTATTAGCTTTGGTTAGGGCCTGTTAACACTAATTTTGATAAAATCTGCGTTTATGGAAATCACAAAATCGCAATTCAAAATTATCGAACACCTGCTGCCTTTACAGCGAGGTAACGTCAAAATACCGAATATACAGGTCATAAACGCTGTTTTGT